>JARLHB010000286.1 GCA_031292465.1 Ignavibacteriaceae bacterium | reverse complement strand
TTATAAAAGATAAACGATTGAAATCTTTCAAAGAAATCCGGGAGAGGATTAGTATTTAATTGAGAAAGAGGAAACCAGTACGAAGGCTCCCAGTTCTGGAATATGCCAAGCGATATATAGAGGAATTAAACAGATAATAGTTTTGATCATGTAGCGTTTCATTTATAATATGGGAAAGTGATAGCACCTATTAAATGTGATCGCGTATAATTGTGGCAAAAAATAAACAAACCCTTAAATAATTTGTAATGCACCAGAGAAGCTTAAGGATCCTTACCAGTGATTGCCCAGAACAAGTGAATGTTCGGATTCAACCTGCCAAGAATTTCCGTATACTATAAGAAAAGGAAGTAAATTAAAGCAATGAGGAACCACATATACTATATTGGATAAGATTTTTTTTACAAAAATTAGCATATAAATATAGCTTTTTACATCTTTTCATTAAGAGGTTAAGTAATATCAATTTATTAATAGATTCGTCCGATATTATGCAATAATAATGAATTTTCCATCCCAGATCTAAACTTTAAGCCACATTCCTGCTGTTCCCGCATACGGATATTGTAATATTTATACCCATTCGGTATTATTTTTAATGAATAATTTGTAATTATACCCGAAAGGTTATATATTATAGATAATATTTTATAATATACCCGGTAAGGTATAAAAATGGATAAAAAAAATTGCACTGCAGTATTTGTAAAGTCAATGAGAAAAAAAGTCGGATTGACACAGATTCAACTTTCTGAACGGGCAGGTGTGGGGTTAAGGTTTATTCGAGAAATGGAACAGGGGAAGCAAACACTTCAGATGGATAAAGTAAATCAGGTTCTTTTTTTGTTTGGACACAAGCTTGGACCGATAAAAATGAATTCAGGTGGAAACAATGAATAAAAAAGGTAGAGTTTATTACAAGAAGTTATTTGCCGGAATTATCACTGAAGATGAAAATGAATATACTTTCAAGTATTCGGAAGAGTACCTTAAGGATCGGGATGCACGACCTATCAGCCTGAATTTACCACTGCAATTAGAAGTGTACAACAGCAAATTACTATTCCCTTTTTTTGATGGACTTATTCCTGAAGGGTGGATATTGGATATTGCAGAGAAAAATTGGAAAATAAATCCACATGATAGGATGGAATTATTATTAACATTTTGTAAGGATACTATCGGTGCAGTGTCAATTGAGAGAATTGAGGAATAACCATGAGCGGAAAGAAATGTTTATTCTGTTATCAGAGGCTCGATAATTCAGATCAGGACTTTCATAAAAAGTGCAGTAATAAAATTTTTGGAAATGAAAACGCGCCATTACTTGAATTGAGTTTAAATGAAGTGGAAAATTATGCGGTAAATTTATTGCGAGGAAGTGTATCATTAACAGGAGTTCAGCCAAAACTATCTGTCGATATCGAAAAAAATAAAAATAAACATTATAGATTAACAATTGTAGGATTGTGGGGACAATATATATTAAAACCACCTCATTCGGACTATCCTGAAATGCCGGAAATCGAAGACTTAACTATGGGAATGGCTGCCTTGGCGGGAATTAAAACTGCCGAGCATTCTTTAATAAGAATGAAATCGGGAGAATTATCATACTTAAGCAGAAGGTTTGATAGAACGCCTGTCGGGAAATTGCACGTCGAAGATTTTGCACAACTGCTTGAAGTATTAACTGAACGAAAATATTCAGGTTCAATTGAAAGAATAGGAAAATATATTTTGAAATATTCTTCATTCCCAGGTAATGATCTTATTAATTTATTTGAATTAGTCCTATTTTGTTTCCTAACAGGGAATTCGGATATGCATTTGAAAAATTATTCATTGATTCGAGACGAACTTGATGATATAAAGCTTAGCCCTGCATATGATTTACTTTCAACAAAGATACTATTACCTGTTGACAGTGAAGAATATGCAATAACTATTAATGGAAAAAAATCTAATTTAAGCAAAAATGATTTTGATAAACTTGCTTCAAACTTTAATATTTCGAAGAAAACTACCATGTCAATTTATAGAAAATTTGAAAATGCTTTTAAAAGCTGGAATACATTAATTGAAAACAGTTTTATTTCAGATTCTACCAAAAGGAAATATTTGTCCTTAATACAGAGTCGTTTTAGAAAAATGGATATTGGAACTATCCAATAGCAATATGTAATATTATAATTTTTACCATCCATACGAAGACTTATTATTTAATATTAATGTGGAGTGTTTAATTATATCTAAATTTTGCGCGATTTATATGCGATTTAATTTGTCCTTCAAATTGATTAGATAAATATATTACATTATTGAATCTTAATTTACGTAAAAGCAGGAGGAGAAATGAAAAGTTTAATGATTTTTCTGTTCACATTCCCGTTTATACTCCAAGTTATATCTAATCATGAATATCCCAGGTTACAGTTCCATTGGTAATATTGGCAACTAAAATTTAAAGGACAATTATTTCCTTGACTTTTTCACAAAATAAATACATTTTATAATTGCTTAAAACACTATTTTACTTATTATATCCATAAGGGAAGAGATTTAAACTGTTTAATTAGGTAGGGCGTGGATAGATAAAATCGATATTATAATTGATTAAAAAAAACTTTTAAGAATTTCAGCAGTTGGTAACAATTTTAGTCCACATTTAGATTGTTAGATTAAATTTGCACACAACTGCTCATAAAGATAAACTATCAGATAAAGTAAAAATGTCTTTAAGTATTCGCAATGGAAGTTCTTTTATTGTTGTAACTATCTATCATTTGTTTTCCATTTATGGTTTGCGGGCGATATAATATCCGGATTATTTAAACTCTTTATTTTATGTTGTGGCTTTATTACTATCGTTTTGAATAATGTAATTACATCGATTATAATTTATTAATAATGACTTTCCAGATGGATAATTCATTTGCAGGATTGGTGATTTATAAAATCCAGAATCAGGAATTTTGTTCGGATACAAATAAGATTGTCAATATCATAGAAACTTCTAAATGTATATACAATTTTAATGGAAAAAATTATGAACTAAAATATGATGGGCGTATATATGTAATCATTCCATTTGATAAAATTTATAAACTTAATTTTAAAATAGGTCCTCTGTCACGGATTATATTAATGAATATTACGGGAAAACTAATTGCATTTATCGTTGATGAGATAATTGAATATATGATCGTAGATAAAGAAAATTCATTAAAAATATCTTATTATCATTCCTATAACCCCAAAATAAAAATGATAATTAAGTGCGATGATAGGGAAATTATATTTCCGAATTTCGAATTATTATTCCCCGGCAATAACTGATAGCATACCGGTTTAGGGTAAGAGAATAATTTGTTATAAATGTAGAGCCAAAAGCATTTTCAATGGCAACCCTGTTTAACTTTGAAACTTTTCTATGGCTATGTGAATAGTATGTAGTACATCAAACTATGAATATCTGAGTTCGCTTGAATACAGGATAAAGGGAAATTATAATTCAAGAGTTGCTAAACTTAGTATATACTTAGAAGGGAACAGTTCAATATTTAGTCATGGTTAATGATGAAAAATTTATTCTGTTACCTTAACCATACTGTGTTAATAACATATGCATGATCAATAAATGTTTTCGATCTAGTTCAGGATTCCTTTATTAAGTTTAGACAGTGCAATCGCGGGAGTTCTGACGATCATATCTTTCTGAAATCTTCACGTATGGTCTGTACATCGTGCTTAGTAATGTGTTGATCGGTCGGTGTAGCTACTCTAAATGACTATGAAAACACCTTATTGGTCTGCATTTCTCATGGAAGAATCTGTGATAGAGGTCAGGATTTGCTACTGTTTTGGAGATAATTCGAAAAGATTTTAATTTGCTAAAGACGAAACGAACGCAAGTAATCAGTAAAAATTTTAGGAATAAATGTGGAATTATTCAAGTAATTAATCTAAAAATAAATCATTTTAC
>JARLHB010000285.1 GCA_031292465.1 Ignavibacteriaceae bacterium | reverse complement strand
ATTCAATGATCTGGTCGGCCCCAACAATGCTTTGGGTTTTATTACCGAACTCAGTAATGAAAAAAAAACTGTTTTTTCCGTTCAAAACTGACCAGAAATTCCGCCGAAAACTGACCACCCAAAACATATAACAAGCAATAACTTTCTTCTATAGATTAAGTGATACACTTATTAAACAAGAAGAAAGGGAAATTAGGTGATCACTATGGAAGACTGGATAACAATAAAGAACCTGAAAACAAAACAACCTGGGAAAAGCAACAGAGCTATAGCCAGAGAATTGGGGATCAGCCATAATACAGTAAAGGCAGCCCTTGGAAAGGACGGAGTTCCGGAATATCGTCGTTCCGGGTCAAGTCAATCCGAACTTGAAGCATTCCAGGAAATACTTATTGAAATGCTGACAGTTAAGAAATTCAAAGGCTCAAGGATATTCAATGAGTTAAAGTCGAAGGGATACAAGGGAGGAAAAACATCACTTTACCTATACCTTTCAAAGATAAGGCCTACAGAACAAAAGTATTTTACGCCCTATGAAACCGGTCCGGGAGAGCAGGCACAATTTGACTGGAGCCCATATACGGTAACCATTGGAGGGAATCTTACCATGATATATATTTACTCATATATTAACTCATTCAGCCGGTTTCAGATATTGGAGGCCTCACTGAGTCAAAACCAGGGAGCAATTCTGGAAGCCTTAGAGAACTCGATAGTTGAATCCGGCGGTATGTGCCAAAGGCTTCAGACAGATAATGCAAAAGCATTTGTAATAAATGCATCAAAGAATAATTTCAAGTGGAATCCGCGTTATCTTAACTTCTGTGCACATTACGGATTTATGCCTACCAGATCATTGCCGGGACATCCCTGGAGTAAAGGAAAAGTAGAAAAGCCATTCAGTTATTTAGAGACCCATTTTATTGCCGGATCGGGTTTTGAAGATTTTTTTGATCTTCAGAGAAAGCTGAAAATCTTTCAGGAAGAAAACAACAGGCGTATACACTCAGTTACCAAAGTAGCGGCAATAGATTTATTTGAACAGGAAAAACTCTCGCTGCTCAGTCTTCCTGAAACAAGATATGTAGGTATAAAGGAAGATAATCGTAAAGCTTCCTACGACTGTTTATTATCCTATAATGGTTCCCGGTACTCGGTTCCCTGGATGTTTGCCGGTAAATGGGTCTGGATAAAAATATCTAAGGGCTGCTTCCTTCAAATATACTCTCAGGCGAACAAACTAATTGCATCGCATACACTTTCCATGAGAAAAGGAAGTGTGGTTATCAACCAGGAGCATTATAAGAGCTATAAATCCTTTGCCGGTAGTTTTGAAGTGCTGAAGAGTAAGTTCCTGGAGAACTTCCCCGGTCATGAGATGTTCCTGGAAAAACTAAAGGCGCAGAAAAGAATGAACGTTACCAGCCAGCTTCACCAAATACTATCATTGTCAAAGCTCTATACAAAAGATGACTTCCTGGAGGCTCTCAATAAGTGCATGGAGTATAATGTATTTAATCATTCATTTATATCGGGTTATCTGGAAAAGAATCACAAACAATCATTCAAAATAGAGCCTGTAGATATAAAGACAGAGCTGCCGAAAGAAAATGTAAAACGGGATATGTCCCAATACAATATGTTCTAAAAATAATGCCTAGGAAGATCAGTAATGATCTTCCTGTTTAATTAAAAAATATTAACGGAGAAAACAGTAATGACCGAAACATTAATCGAACAACACCTGAAGGTACTTTCTCTTCACAGGATCAGTGAAACATATAAAGAGGAGGCAGATAAAGCAGCAAAAGCAAAACTTGGATATCAGGATTATTTGCAGCGGTTGCTTGAAATAGAAGTAATAAATAAGATAGAGCGTTCTATAAACAGAAAGATGCAGATAGCCGGCTTCCCCCAGGTAAAGAGGCTTGAAGAGTTTGACTTCTCTTACCAGCCGAAGATAAATGAAAAACTAATAAGAGAACTGGCAGGCCTTAACTTTATGGAAGAAGCAAAAAATATACTTTTTGTTGGCGCTCCGGGGGTCGGGAAAACTCATCTGGCAATCAGTCTTGGGGTTAAAGCGGTACAGGCAAGAAAAAGAGTAATGTTTTTTACAGCCGAGCAGCTCACTGTAATGCTTGCCGGTGCAGAAGTATCCGGTAATCTGAACAGGACATTGGGCAATCTTTCAAAAGTTGATCTGATTATCATCGATGAGCTTGGCTATCTGTCACTTACAAAACAGACTGCTAAATTATTTTTTCAACTTATATCCAAACGGTATGAAATGGGATCAATTATCATAACCTCCAATAAACCTTTTGAAGAATGGGGAGAAATATTTAATGACGATATTGTAGCCTCGGCCATACTCGACAGACTGCTTCATCATTCTTATCCTTTTTTGATAAATGGAAAGAGCTTCAGGTTGAAAGATATATCAAAAAATAATTAACTTGGACTGGTCAATTTTGGCCGGAATTTTGGTCAGTTTTCGCCGGAATCAACACTCTTTCATAGATCCTTAATAAACAGTAAAATTGCTTATTTAAAGTCAGTCAAAATTATTCGGGGAAGATATGTTTTCCTGACGGCAACTAAAATGGACTAATTATAATAGTTAAACCATAGTTGTGTAAATAAGATATAAAATGATATATATTTTGAGCCGTACTATAAATAGTGTATTCAAATCAAATTTGGATAATCGGTCCTTCAACAACGGGCTTTAGCCGCACTTTTCTCGATATATACAAACATATTTAGTAGATTTACCCAACTTTCACAGCTAATATATATACTTTTCATAAAACACTACAATTCTTATATGTTTTTCATAGACTTTAAACGTTTTTCATATATATTTGTTATAAACATTTTTCAGCAAACATTATGAATAGTAAACGTTTTTCACAGTCTCTAAGTGTTTTTCACGAAAGAGAAACTCCCGAACGGGGAAATTTGGTTGGATATGGGGCATTAATCGAAGGCTTAAGCTTAAATGTACCGATACCGAACCGGCTTTCATTGATAAGCGAAAAACATAAAAAATATTCAGTTGGTGGATGGAATGTTTATACGGTAAAGCATCAACCAAAGGAGACTCTTTATAATCATTTGGTCTTTGCGCTAAAATATGAAGGTGTAAATCTTTTATTCTTCAAAAAATTATTTGATAAATTAAACCCGGCTGAAATTGAAGAGTGGATAAAGAAAGAACCTTTGAGCATATACACCAGGAAGATTTGGTATTTATATGAATGGTTAATGCCAAAACAATTATCCATTAATGATTTAAAAGAAGGTAATTACGTTTCGCTAGTAGATGACAAAATTCAATATACTTCCGCTGTCAGCCTGAATTCAAGCCGGCATCGTATTAAAAATAATTTACCCGGCACTGTTAATTTCTGCCCGCTCGTTTATAAAACGCCAAAGCTGGAAAAATATATAAATAACAATCTTGCTGAAAAAACTAACCTGGTAATTAAAGAAATACATAAAGATATTTTACTGCGAACTTCTGCATTCCTGTTGCTAAAAGATTCAAAAGCTTCATTTACCATAGAGGGTGAAAGTCCTACGCACAGCAGAGCCTCAAGATGGGGTAAAGCTATAGGGCAGGCCGGCAGTAAACCGCTTAGCAAAGATGAACTGCTCCGCCTTCAGCAAATAGTTATTGAAAACAGCCGCTTCATAAAGATGGGTTACAGAACCGAGGGCGGATTTATCGGAGCGCATGACCGTATTACCGGTGAGCCTATTCCTGAACATATTTCGGCAAGATGGCAGGATGTAAATACTCTTATGGATGGATTGCTGGATACTGCAAATAAATTAGAAAAAGATAATTTTTACCCCGTTTTAACAGCGGCAAAAATTGCATTTGGATTTATTTTTATTCATCCTTTTGAGGATGGCAATGGAAGAATACACAGGTATCTCATTCATCATTTATTGGCGTTAATGAAATATACACCGCAGGGTATAATTTTTCCTATATCATCGGCTATATTGGAGAGAATTGAAGAATATAAAAAAGCGCTGGAGAGCTATTCGCATCCTTTACTCGACTTTATAGAATGGAGAAAAACATCCGATAATAACGTCGAAGTGTTAAACCAAACTATCGACTATTACAAATATTTTGACGCAACTCTTCTTTGTGAATTTTTATACGATTGTGTAAACTATACAATAAATAAAATTATTCCGGATGAAGTTTCATATCTTCAAAAATATGATGCTATGAAAGCCTGGCTGGATGATCGTTTTCAGATGCCTGATAAAACCGTTGCATTATTAATTCGCTTCCTTGAACAAAACAATGCAGTATTATCCAAAAGAGCAAGAGAAAAGGAATTTGCGGCTTTGAAAGACCATGAAGTAAACGAGATAGAAAAAATGTATAAAGAAATTATGTCTTGAAAAAGAACAATTAAACCAAATTAATGTGGGCTAAAATCTCACGGTGCAAGTATGGATTTGTAGAACCAAATTATTCCGTAATAATTTTACGCTCATTATTTTTATCGATTACTTTAAAAACATTTCATAGTCTCGTTTTATAGTCTTCATCTCATGGATTGGATACCACATCAATATTTCTGGCCTTGACAAAAAGGAAAATCAACGCAGCGCAATTGATTGCGCAACCACTAATTTCAGAAGAATACAAAGATTTAACAACAATGTTGAGAATTGTAAAATACTTTCCAAATGGCCGGGACAAATAAATATTTTTATAGAAGGACACCTGGTGGATTGTTTTAAAACAGTGTAATGCTGTGAAATTCTGCACTAATGAAACCAAAACAATATTCCCTTCCCATTATAGTTTAGTAGTTTCTATACAAAAATATTTATAATTTTGGGCGCAATTAATTAAATGGCACCAAAAGTTATAACTTTTTATGGTTCCCAGTAAAAATATATTTGAGCTATCTGATAAAGGACTTATTGATTCATTAAGGGATGATGATCAAAACTCATTTAAGGAAATTTATAAAAAATATTGGGCAAAGCTTTATATTTTTGCTTATAATATCCTAAGAGATAAAGATATATGTGAAGATATTATACAGGAAGTATTCTCTGATTTATGGATAAAAAGAAAAGAGAAAGAAATTACGAACGTTTCAGCTTACCTGTATAAAGCGGTGAAGTTTCAGATATTTAATCAGTTCCGCAAAAGTAAAATAATCGATAAGCAAGTTGAAGGATTCGATAATTTCAAATCAGAAATTAACACGGCTGAGGATTTTGAATATAATGAAATCTGCTTGCGTGTTAATAATTCAATAATAAACCTTCCAGAGCAAAGGCGCATCATATTTCAGTTAAGCAGGGACGAGGGGTTATCAAATAAAGAAATTGCTCAAAAATTAAATATTTCTGTTCAAACTGTAAAAAATCAGATTAGCCATGCTCTTAAATCTATTCGTACTTCGATTAAAAGCTTGATTATGTTCTTTATTTGATAAATAATTGTCAGGCATTTCCATTTTTCTTAAAATATTTTTTTAATCGGGATAGTACCTTTTTATAATTCACGTTACTTAACAATGATGAAATAAAATATTATGCAAAAACAACAATTAATAAATCTGGTCAATAAATATCTGGAAGGCAATTGCTCTCCTGATGAAGAATTACTTTTGGAAAGATACCTGGAATATGTGAATAAAGGTAAAACCGACTGGAATGAAAAAGAACTTGGGGATAAGAAAATTGTTGAGGAAAAAGTATACTCAAAAATTACAAATATAATTGCGCTAAAAGAGAATAATTCAAGACCTAAGATTATTGCTTCACCATACCTTTTAAAAATTGCTGCTTCAATCATTTTTCTAATTGCAGCGCTAACAAGTGTTTTATATATCAGCGGAGTGTTTAATAATAATTCTAAAGTCGATATATGGAAAGAAAGAGTCACTGTACCGGGAGAGAGACTTGTTATAAAGCTGGCAGACAGTTCTGAAATTGTACTTAATGCAGGCAGCAGGTTAAAATATCCTGCTGTTTTTCCCGGTAATACGAGGGAAGTTTATTTGGAAGGTGAAGCTTATTTTGAGGTTAAACATGATATTACAAAGCCGTTTATTGTTCACACTACAAATATTTCCACAACGGTACTTGGAACTAAATTCAATGTATGTGCTTTTACCGATGATAAAAATATTTCAGTATCTCTTGTAGAAGGCAGTGTAAAAGTAACAGAAATTAGGCCCAATGCCGGGGATAAGTATTCCATTCTACGGCCCAACGATAAATTAGTTTATAATTTCAAAAGCAAGTCAAGCAAAATTGAAAAATTTGATTTGCTTGAGGCAATAGGCTGGAAGGACAATATATTAAAGTTTAAAGACGAGCCTCTTAAGAATGTCTTTTTGAAGCTTGAAAGAGCATATGGCATAAAGTTTAAATTGGAATCAAAATCTTTTGAAAATTATCTGATAACAACCAATTTCCAAAAAGCTCCTGTTGAAACAGTTTCGCAAATTTTAAAAAAATTAACCGGGCTTGATTACAGAACCATCAAGGAAAATAATCAGGTAAAGGAAATAGTCTTCTTTAAAAGATAGAAGGAATATTTGGAGAAAAGCCGGTTTTATTTGAAAGAATAAGATTTATAGCTGAGATTTTACTTCGGGATATATTGTTAAAATCTCAAAGTACTGGCCGATGCCCGTGTGTTACATACTGCCGGAATACAGGTATTCAATAAGCAATATCAGAAATATTTTCCGGCTGAAATATAATGTTCGTTCTCTTTGGTAGTTAATGGATTTTATTTTTATGCTTATTCTTTGAAATAGGCAACTTAAAGGATTTCGCAAACCTTTAAGCATATAAAATTAAATAAATAATAACCGATGGGACTTACGTTGCGGAGCTGTGTATACTATCCAAATAATATCTTTGTAATTCTGCATATAATTCCTCTTTATACAATGATTTAAATACGACTCAATCCGCGCATAACTAATGGACAAAAGAAATAAAGTTAACATCAAAAAGAGAGCAACTTTAAAAGATATAGCTAAAATGCTTTCTATAACCTCTGCAACAGTTTCTAAAGCTCTCAGAAATGGCGATGACATTTCTTTAGAAATGAAAGAAAAGGTACAAAAAGCCGCCAAAGAATTAAGCTACAGGCCAAATATACTTGCCAGGTCACTTATAGTTAATAGGAGTAAAATTCTTGGCGCGTTAATTCCCGATTTGCGGATTTCATTCTTTTCTGAGGCGGTTAGAGGAATGTATGAGGAAGCAAATCACAAGGGATATGAGATCCTTTTAATGGTGCATGATGAAAAAAAAGATAAAGAAAAGGCCAAGTTAGAGTTTTTATCGGATATCCATGTGGATGGAATTTTATTGAATACTGTCGGTGGCAAGAGTAATTATGAGCTCTTTAAAAAACTCTCTGAAGAAGGAATAAAACTTGTGTGCTGGGATAGAAAACTTGATGAATTGGGTTTTAAATCCGTAACTATTGATGATAAAAAAGCTTCTTATGAACTTACATCAAAAATCATTAGCCGTGGTAGAAAGAATATTCTTTTCCTCGGTCCAAATACCGGGATTCCTGTAGCAAGGGACAGATTTGAAGGTTACAAGTCCGCGCTTAGAGAACATGGAATAGCTTTTAATCCCGCATTTGTTATTCAGACTTTTCGAAATTATCATGACAGTTACAAAAAAATGTGCAGCTTATTAGAAAAGGATTTTAAAATTGATGGTTTGGTAAGTGTAGGCGGATTGATTACTTATGGTGCTGGTAAAGCTATTCTGGATAAAAAACTATCAATTCCGGAGGATATAATCATTGGTGAATTTGGAGATAATGAAATAGTAAATAGGCTTGGCGTTCCATTCTGCACAGTTTATCAGAATCCATATAAAATTGGAAAAGCGGCTGTTGATCTTCTAATCAGGCAGATTGAATCAAACCGGGCTGAAAACAATTTCTGTGATATTATTATAGAATCTAAAGTGATAGAAAGATAAAAGGAAAAATCTGCTCTTAGTTACTTTCTCAAATTTGCAAGTGGTTTTTCTAATGTGGGGAATAAATGTGAAAATATTATGCATTTTATAAATGAATTTTAAAGTATAAACACTTATTGTTTCGTAGCTGATTAGTATGTTTTTTGATGATTGAATATAAAATAATTAAAAATATACCTTAGGTTAAATAAACAATAAAATCCGGAAGCTAATAAGTAGAAAATCATACAGCTGATAATCATTGGGGATTATTAAAGGTTCTATGATTTCACAGCAAAAAAAGCAAATAATAAATTGTTTAAACATTCCAAGGTAGAAATATGAAAAAAAACATTTACAGGAAACTTAAAATGTTTGCTTGTTATTCGTTTCGTGGTTTATTGTTACAGATTGTCTTTGTTAACTTATTGTTCGGGATGACGTCGATTGAAGCACAGAAACTCGATAAGATAAAATTGAGTATAAATATTTCAAATGTCACTTTGCAGGAAGCGCTTCAAACAATTGAACAAAAGTCGAATTTAGTTTTTAGTTATAACAGCAAAGAGATTCCAGTCAATGAAAAAGTATCATTGAATTTCGAAGAATCTACTGTGGAAGAAGTCCTGTTGAAACTTGCACAGGATATGGGATTATCATTTACACAATTTGACAACTTTATTGTTGTTAAAAAGAATCAAAGTATTGTTAAAATGAAGCCTGTGGATAATGGAAAAGGTAGTGTAAGAGGGTGTATAAAGGGTTCTGATACTAAGGCCGTTCTGCCATATGCTGTAATTATGCTTGGAGGAACAAATAATGGTACAGCTACAGATATAGAAGGTAATTTTGCATTGAAAAATGTTCCTGCAGGCAAGCACCAGATTACAATTTCATATGTTGGCTACAAGACAAAGACAATAGATGTGGTAGTAAAAGCAAACCAGACGACAGAAATAAATATTACTTTGGAAATGACCTCTGTTGAAGGGCAGGAAGTTGTAGTGAATGCCCAAAGGGCCGGGCAGCAAAGTGCAATCAATCAACAAATAAATTCTTCATCTATAGTAAATGTTGTCGCTCCGGATCGTTTGCAACAAAATCCGGATGCTAACACTGCTGAAGCCTTAGGGCGTTTGCCGGGTTTATCATTGATAAGAAGCGGTGGCGAAGGTACATCTATAGTAATTCGCGGCATGGGGGCTCAGTATAGTACAGTTACATTAAATGGAGTAGAATTGCCATCTACGGATGTGTCCAACAGAAGCACTTCCGTTTCGGGAATATCTCAATTTCTATTACAAACCGTTGAAGTATATAAAACTATTACACCGGATATGGATGGAAGTTCAGTTGCAGGTTCAATAAATCTTACATTAGCTCCTGCTTCGGATACTGTGCATTATAGCGTACTGGCTGAAGGCGGTTACAATGATATGAACAGTTATTGGGGCAATTACAAACTGGGTGGTAATTATAGTAACCGATTCTTTGACAAAAAACTGGGTTTAAGGCTGGATCTGAATGCCGAAAGAGTTAATAGAAGCACACAAACTATGGCCGGTAGTTATGGTATAGTTTCTAATGCTACATCAGGCCTGGGATATGAACAAGTATTATTAAACGATGCTGCATTAAACGATATTACAAACATTAAAGAAAAACAAGCTGCTACACTGGTATTGGATTATTCCCTTTCTCCTTCATCTAAGATCTTTTTTTATAACTTCCTTTCCCGTTCTGCAGGTTCGTATCTTAGTATTACTAAAGACTATTCTCTTGCTTCTAATCAGGTGTCTACCAATATATACGAAGATAATGGGACTAAAAACATATTATATCAAGGCTCTTTAAGAGTTGAACATTCTTTTCAATTGCTTGATATAGATTACGGAGGTGCCTTTTCACAGTCGCATATGTACTCACCGGAGCGCAGGAGCTGGAGCTTTTCTATGACTCCGGGGTTTGACGCCCAATACGTTACAAACGAATCAAGGTTGCTTTCACCTGAGCGGTTAGTTGGTTTATCATATGATGACGGCTCAAACTCTGCTTTAAGTAAAACCATATTACCGTACATTGGAACTTCTTCCGATGAAATGTTGCAGAAGGATATGGTCGCCTATTTTAATATAAAAACAAAGTTTAGCCTCGGCAATTCGCTAACAGGCTTTCTTAAAAGTGGTGGAAAGTATAAACAAACAGAAAGAAATAGAACGTATCTTGTAGGTACACAAGATTTGCGTACAAATACCATAGTCGGCCAGTTAATTTCATCAGCATTAAACTGGGTAGATTTAAAAAATTCATTTGTAACTGCTTCTGGTTTATCAGATCATACCCTTACAAACTTTCTTAAGAATTATAATTTTGGATGGTATCCAAATATTAGTTCGTTAAATAAAATGTGGGAATGGTGGAATAATTTTTCAAATAACGTGATGGCACAGGGAAAAGATGCAGTAATTAATGCTGTGGCAAGTTATAACCGTATAGGCTTTCCTGCCGATGAGTATAATAGTTCACTATACAACCAAAGCCTCAAAGAAAAATATTTAGGGACCTACTTAATGTCGGAAGTAAATTACAATGAATTTGCGATATTATCTCTTGGTGCCCGTTATGAAAAAGTAACTGATGATTTGATGGGAAATTATGTTGCTGCCCGGATGTATACACAAATATATGGCCTTGATATTCCCAAAACTCCGATAAATGCAACACATAATGATGAATTTCTTTTGCCAATGATACATATAAAAGTAAAACCATATGATTGGATGCAGGTAAATCTTTCTTACACCAATGCTTTAACCAGGCCGGATTATGCCACGTTAATGCCAAATACATACATTAACCAGGGATTGGGCTCTACAACAAAACAATTTATTGCAGGTAATCCATATATCAAACCCGAATTATGGAAAAACTACGATTTACAAATAGCCTTTTATAATAATGAAGTGGGCTTGTTTTCAATGAATGGCTTTTATAAACAAGTTAAAGATAAGATGTGGACAAGAACTTATTATAGAATAAAAGGTGATGCTGTATTGCCAGGATTTACAGATAACGATTTGGTGCAGGTTACAGAAACAACAAACCACAAAGATCCCGGTTATGTAAAGGGTGTTGAACTTGAATGGCAGACAAGTTTCTGGTATTTGCCAAAACCCTTTAGCTATTTCTCTTTGAATTTTAACTATACATTACTAAGATCGGAAATTCAATATCCTACGACGAGAGTTTTTACAACTTATGACATTGGCAGCAATGGAAGGCCAACTGCAACAATGCACAGAGTTGATTCAACTATAACCGATCGGATATTAAATCAACCAAATAATATTGCAAATGTCTCATTAGGCTTTAATTACGAAGGATTTAATGCATGGCTTTCGTTCCAGTTTACGGGCGATATGCTAACAGGATGGTCATACCAAAGAGAACTGGTTCAATATAAGAATCATTTTCAGAGATGGGATTTCCAGGTTGCTCAGGAATTACCGGTTAAAGGGATGGTATTATTATTTAATATAGCAAATATTAATGATATGCAGGAATCTTCAGGTTTAAGCGGAGACAGCAGGCCTACTTATCTGGAAAGTTATGGCTGGACAAGTGATCTTGGACTACGATATAACTTTTAATAATATACCAACCAGTTCTTCAAAACATATAAAAAAAAGGGAAATATTAAAATAGTGTGAACACATTTTCCCCGTATAACTTACAAATTATGCGAAACTTCCTCTTCGCAGGAAATTGCCAACTACTACAGTAACTCATAAACTTTTAACCGGTCGTACATTCCGTAGTTTTGCCGAACGGTTTACATTTTAATTGCAAACAATAATTATACTAACAAAGTGATGAAAAAAGGAGGTAACTTATAATATTTTATTCGTTTTTAGTGGTTTATTAATTAACTAAATTATTTTTAATTATTAAGGAGATAATATGAAAAGGATAACACTTCTTAGTGCTGTATTGATTTCATTATTATTTAGTGTAATACTATTAGCTCAGGATACAATTAATGTTGCAGTGGGTTATGGTACATTAAATGAAGCTATTAAAACAAATGGTGGAAATAAAGTGTATAAACTGCAAGCAGGCGGATGGTATGGTTTAAATGCTAT
>JARLHB010000284.1 GCA_031292465.1 Ignavibacteriaceae bacterium | reverse complement strand
GGAATTTTTGCTTTTTAATACTTCCATCTTGGCGAGATAATTATTTTGAATACTTTCGATCTTATTCTGCCTTATCTTATCGTTATTAAGTATTTGCAACTCGATACCCTGAAGATTGCTGTTTAAGGCATCCAGTTCTGAATTCTTTCTAATTTCTATATTATCAAAGCTCTTACTTTTTTCAGCATAGAGATCATCAATGGAGCTTAGTTTTTGTTTATCTAACTGACTGCATTGAAGTACCTTATTAAGTTGATTTTTTTTTGCACCGGCATCCTTTATTATTTCATATTCCTTTTCAAATGATTTATTTTCAATTTCTGCTTTTTCTTTTGAGGCTTTGACTTTCGCTGATTTTTCAGAGTACTTACCGGTAACGCCTTTAATCCTGCGCTCTTTCGCGGTATTAGTAATATTTAATTGTTCTTCTTTCCGGGCAATTGAAACTTGTAACGTTTCAATTTCACTTTCAATGCTGACCATGTCATTGTTATATTTTTGCTCAGCTATAGGAATTTCTTTCTTTGTCCGGTAAGCCCTTATTAAAAACTGGCAGTTGCAGCTTATATTTTCTGATATTACCCCTGCCGTACAGGGCACTTCATCAATTGTTCCTGTTTCCAATTTCATAGTCTGAATGCGCGTGGTAAAATCGGACAGCAGGCGGGCTTTCTCTTCTACCTTATGTTCCAATTTAGTCTTCATTTTTTCAATTGCCTGCTCAATCATGTGGGCTTTGCAGCCTGCTTCAACAGCCTCTAACTCTCCCCGGTAGTCATTCATCAATGAGGCTTCCTCTAAGGAATGCAGGCTTATCCTGGCTTCTGTTTTTTGCATCTCCTGTTTTATGCACTCAAGCCTTTCAAAGTCAGTTTCTATTTTCTCTTTGTCTTTAATCAGTTTTTCAAACACCTGCAAAGAATCTTTCAGCCGGCTGCGGTCAAGTTCAAGGCGCGATAGTTCGTCTTTAATTTCTTTGCGCTCTTTCCTGAATTTTTCATCCAAGCTTTTTATTCCGGCTGTTATACGGTCTTTTCCCCTTATCAGAGCATTTATGTTCTCATCTATTTCAATGGCATTTAATGCCTGCTGCCGCTGGAGGTCCAACAGATGAATATCCGCTTCATATTCCGGGAGCAATGATAGAAGTTTAATATTGATTTCCTCAATTCTCGCTTTGCATAATTCCAAATTGTTGGCTTTCTCCTCAAGTACCGATTTCTTTTTTTCCTGTTCAAGCTTTTCTGATTCCGACTCGCCGATTTTATTCTCATACAAAGCTATAGCCAGCACCATAGAGTTTCTGCTAATTTGCAGCTCCTTCAAATCATCTATCCGCAAATTTTCAATTTCTTTTCTTAAAACCGATATCTGGCCATTGATGCCCGCTAATTCTATATCTGATTTCCTCAGTTGTTTTTTAGAAAACTCACAGTAATCGGGATAAATATCCAGTCCCAAAACTTCGGCAAATAATTCCCTTCGCTCCGAGGTCTGCAGCCCGGCTAAACCTTTGCTTTTCTGTGCGCTAAAGTTTGAGTTGAAAAATAATTTTTCACTTCCGAACAGCCTTTCAATTTCAGTATCATAAGTAGAAACTTTACCGTCATTGAGAGGCATCTTACCTTCGCCGGTATAAATATATAAATAAGCTTCCTGTTTCTTCGTTAGTCCGTCTATGTAGATTGCAGACTCATAAGCCTGATCTTTGTATGAATATTCCAATATTCTATAGCTGTCTTTAAGATAGAAGTGATCGGCCAGGCTTCCTTCACGGCTTACTAATCTGCGGTACGGCTGCAGGTTTTCTATTATTGTAGTTTTACCTTTCCCGTTATCTCCGCTAATGGCTACTAATCCCGGGGGCAGTTTGCAAAAGTCTATTTCTATTTCTTCAAGTCCCAGGCCTAGTTGTATTCCTATAGCACCTCTAAGTTTTAATTTCTTATTCTGCATTATAATTCTCCAGCAGGAATTGTGCTTTTTCCAATATTCCCCGGGTAGCTTCATTTTTAATAACCTTACCATATTCAACTATTTCATCCTGTAAGGTCTTACACTTTGCCATATTTATGCTCCTTGCCTCCCGCTGTATCGGTATGACATTGGCCTCTATTTTAACATCTTCATTAAAACTTTTCCTAAGCTCCTTCAAAATGTCCGCAGTTACCAGCTCTCTTTCATTTTCCGCTACACTGTACCGGAATTTTACTTCCGCATTTGCCGGGATGTGATTTTCATAGATGAACTTTCCGCCCCTGAATTCCGCCTCAATGGTTAGCATCGGCCTTGATGAGACAAATGCAATTCGTTCTATTTCCATCGGGAATGTTTCCCGGCCTTCACCGTCCAGGACTCCACAGGTTATCTTTACCGAATTAAAATACTTCTGTTCCGTCTCTCCGAAATCTTTATTATAAAGGCTCCCGCTGTAGCTCATATTCCATTTAATTTGCTGCGGCATATGGATATGTCCCAATGCATAATAATTTGCTCCCGTAAGTTCAAGCAAATTAGGAGGGATAATTATTTCCTGTCCGGCTATAGTCTGTCCCTTGCTTAGCTTTGAACCAGCTACGTTGCCGTGATATACCGTAATTTTAGGAGTATCCGGATGCCGGTCTGAAATCATCCCGTAGTAACCCAGCAGCTTCTCAAATTGTTCAACGAGATTAACATTATTTTCATCTATACTTCCCTGCCCCATAAGCCTGGCTTTTGTCGGATAGGGGAAACCGTAAATAAGAAGGCTCGGTGAGTCCGCCTGCCCTAAATCTGGCTGCTGGCATAGATCAATGTAGCTGTATCCTTTAAGGTCGACCAGTAAAGCTACGTTATATTCAAACGCCCAAATATTAGGGCGATAATTATTAAGTTTTACAACCGAACCGTCCGGATCGTGCGAACTGTTGCCCGCATCTATAAAAATAAATCCGACAAGAGACGATAATTGCGAAAGGTAGTCAAAACACAGGCTGACTGCACTTCTGCCCCCGAAGGGCTGCAGCCTGTCCCAAATATCCCCGGCAATAATAATCCCGTTTACTGTTTCTTTCTTGCAATACTCTACAAGCTGCTTTAAGCTATTCTCAGCTTTAGCAAGTCTGACAGGGTCGTAGTCAAGGTGCCAGTCGGCTGTGTGAATTATTTTTAGTTCCATTATTTTACAGGCCGGTTAAATTTTACAACTGAATTATCAGGCTGACTTTTTCCGGGTCTCTTTTCCCCCGGAATATTGAAGCGGGCCCTGAACTTTAGCCGATGAACAGGCAGGCATTTCCTGTACCTGTTTTGTGAAAGCATATGATTCTGTTCCGGCTTTATTGCCAAGAATTATTACAGGGTTCGGCATTGTTTGTGGCGTACCGTAAATTAAGTGGCCGATTCCTAGTACATTTGCCGAATACAGAGGCCTTAGCTCCGGATTTTCGTTGAGTGCGCCTTCAATATTCGGTGCAACCCTGACCAGCAAAAAAGGTTTTTGTAATTCTTGTCTTGTAAAGGATTTTGGAAATTCGCAAATCGCTTCGTTAAATGCTCTTATCTTTGCATTTGATTCAGCCAAAGCCCCTGCAAAATTTCTGCGGCTCTCAATCTGGTCGTTTATAGGATCTCCCTTTTTATGCTGCACCTGGCCTTTCTGAAGTATTATCCGCCCGTCTTTCAGAATATCCGACTGCACAATTGTTTCCTGTTTATAACGGAATCTTGCTATATCTTCATAATAGCTGTATTCTCCGGTTGAGTGTCCGCTTTGCATCATTCCGCTCAGGTCAGGTTTTTCCCAATATACGTTATGCTTAATATATACTACCCTTTTTGTTCCCTCGTCCAATTCCCTAATTACGACTTTGGAATCCTTGAAAGCTACTCCGCTTGCAAGTGCAATCTTGTCCACCGCATGTTTTGTCAGAGAAAATGTTTCACCTCCATCTGCGGACCATACATCATCATTTCGATGTTTTTCTTTATTATCATTATCTCCGGTATCGTACCGGCTGTCAAGGATAATTTCTACCGGCATCAGCCCCATATAATTATTGTAGAACACTGCCGTTGGAATCAGCAGGTTATGCGATGCTGAAAAATTTATTGACAATTCTTTCAATCCGGCTTCTGTGGTTATAATTCTGGGTAATTTTACATTTGTTTTCATAATTCGATTCTCTTTTTGAGTTTATAAAAATATGACCCGGCCGGCAGCCCCTAAATGCAGTTAAAATAAACTTCCCGCGATCTGTTCCAGCCTAATTTTTTGTGATACGGCTTTATCTCTTGCGACGGTTGCCAGTCCCTGGGCAAGTTTCCATAGATTTCGGCCATCTGTATTTCCAATTCCGTCTTCAACTCTGTTTGCAGCCAGTAATTTATTTAACTCTTTTACTTCTTCTTTGGATACCCTGTTTTCAAGTGTTTTGATTTTGTCCGCGTAGTTGATTTCAGTTTCAAGGGCTTTCCTGACCCTCGATAAAATATCTGATATTCTATTTTTACTAAAGATGTATTTTAAGATATCCTGTATCCTTGATGAACAGGCCAAGGTGTCAGGCAGTAAATTATTTTGGCCGTTACCATTGCCTGAAGCGCTGGTACCCGGATAAGGATTTTTTATGAGGTTTTCCATTACAAGTCCGTTTGCACCCAACACCTGAAGCAGATAAGTCCTCAGACTTAAATACCCCAGGCTGTAATCGCTATGAGATAATCTTACCCCGACAGTTAAATATATTACTCCGTTTGAAGTTTGGACTTCAAATATATTTTCATAAATCCCATAAAAATAAACTTTTAATCCGTCTTCGCTGATTGCGGCATTAAATAACCGGGCCCCGGCATTGCGTAAAGCTTCTATAAAGCTCACGTAAAGACGCTGGCTGTCTAATCTCGTGTATCTGCCGGATAATACGGCTCTTGCTTCATCCCCTATGGTTCTGACTAAAGCGTTCCTACATGTAATGTTTTGAACATGCCTGTTAAGAAGTTCGGCCATTGCGACAGTCCTCCATGATATTTCTGACTGAATCATATTATTTACCCAGGCGGATGGCAGGCCTATTTGTCCGGCAAGCTGAACATTGGCATTTGCGTTAAGAAAGTAGCAGGAATTATTTAATTCTATCTGCAATCTTTTACTATCTTTTATCAGGAATCTTGCCTGACTTATAGGAAGAAAATGATCTTTCAGCAATGTGGTTTCTTTTTGAATTAAATCAAGAACCGGCTGGCTTGCCTCCATACTATTTGCTATCAGGCAATGGAGTTTGTCCTTTAATAAATTTTCCAGTGTTATTTTTGATTTTAATTCTTCCATAAATATCTTCTTGCATTTTTTGCATATTATAGTTATTAATAATCGGGAAATATCTTAGCAATTTGTAAGCGCTTAATTAAAAAATGCTTATCTTAACTGTTTATTAATCAGCATGATTCTTATTCCTTTAATTCCATGACCCTATACCAGAAGCGGCATTCATCATACTTTATTATTTAAGGCCTAATATTTTAAATAGGCTTTTTAAATAATTATTAATGGAAATATTGACAATTTTACAAACTTCATGATCTGGCGTTTTCTCACAATATTGACACACACTGCGGCATCTTTACGCATTAGATAGCACTAATTTTTTCAAGCGTTTGTAAAACTACAAAAGGCAATTATGTAAGTAAAAACAGAATTGTTTTGTAAATATTAGTTAATATATTTAAAGAGTTCTTACATAAACAATTTGTAAATTAATTCAAGAAAATAACACTGCCCTCTGAAGGCAAAATATTGGATAGAAATATTAGCCTCATAATTCTCAAGCGCCTTCTATTTATGCTTTTCTGATTCAAGGCATTTAACTTTCAGGATATCCTCCGAAATACCTGTGATAATAATACCCGCTGATAATTCCTTAAAAGTTACTATCCATAGATAAAATATTAATGATTTATAAATAACTAGGTGAAGTAGTATAATTGACTAACACTTATGGCTAAGGGTACGGTTTTGGTTACATAAAGAATATAATGACTAAGTTATTTTTATAGAGCGCGGTTATTTGAAAATTATCGGATAACTACATGACTGATTTCCAAGTTATTCTCCGAATTTATTTATCGGTTTGAGGCATGGCAAAATATTGAATTAAGAAATTACTGTGTTTGGGACAATTGGGAGAGATCTGTAATCTTTAAGATGTAATCCGGTATCTTTCTACCTGGCGATTTGCTTCATTATTTCTGCACATTTTAATATATGAATTTGCTTCAGAGCATTAAATATATTCTGGGAAATAATTATAATTGCACACTTTAGTTGTTACATAATTCGGCAATGCTAAAATTAGCTTCAAAGTTGAAGTTAATTTTATTCAACTATTAGACGATATCAAGTACTATGACTAGAACATTAAAATAAAAGGGCAATCAATTATGGGAATGGAAATAAAAAAGAAGACCAGTAATACTTACCTCGCCTATCTTACCTTAGGATTATTAGAAATCAATAAAGAAGACAGGAGCAATGAACCTGTTAGCCAGGCAAAGATTCTGGATGAACTCAGGCAAATCGACATTCCAGCCAATAACTATGTGGGCAGAAGTGTAGCTAAAGTTAACAGGTGGCTAAAAGATGCTGAATTCAGAAATGACCATATATTCAGCAGAGGGCGGAAAGGATTTAAATTAAATGAGAATTTACCTTCATCCGTTTATGGAGATATTCTGGGAGCCTTTCTGCATTTGACATTAATAGAAGATAAGAAGCATACCGACAACTTATATGATTTACTTTTTAAGGAAGGTGAAAGGCCATTATCGGTAATTACAAAACTGGTACTGGCAAAAAGGAACCATTTAATCAGTAAGGTTAAGTATAAAGAAATTAACACTGAACTTGAATTTTCCTTTGAGCCAGCTTATTTTAGACTTGACAACAATGAATGGATTGTTGTAGGCAACGAGGGGCACTTAGAAAAGAAATTATTACTATCTAATATCCTCAGGGTAACCCTGCCTGAACAATTATATTAGAGAATTACAAATATTAAATTATCAAAACAAAATTGTTTTTCCCTCTGGAACAATTTTGCATATTTTTATAAAAGCTCTAAAATAAGCACTGTTTATGCCATGAGTATAAAAACGATCATAAGCATATGCCCTTACTTTTAGATAAGCAGCATGTTATAAAATAGGATGAATTCTCAAACAGGGTTCCAATAGCACAAATAATATTTAAGATATTGGCGTATCGTCTATAATTTACTCTGGATGAAATAGTAATTCACCGGCATAATATCAATATTATTATGAAAAATAAG
>JARLHB010000283.1 GCA_031292465.1 Ignavibacteriaceae bacterium | reverse complement strand
TTATAAAATCCGATATTCGCAATTTTCCATTCCCATCTGGTTATGCCGACTTGATTTCGTTAAGATTTGTGGTTGAACATTTTAAATGTCCGGATGAATATATACCGGAATTAAAACGAGTATTAAAAGGGGGCGGGGAAATAATTATTCTTACTACTAATCTTTTGAGCCCATTTATTTTCTTACCAAGGTTAATTTTGCCATATTCATTAAAACAAAAAATACTGACTAAATTGTTTAAGGTAAAAAATGACGACGTTTTTCCTACTTACCATAAATTAAACTCGCCTGCTAAATTTGATAAACTTAAAAATGATTTTATTGTGAAAGAAATAAAATTTATTTCCGACCTGAACTATATAAGGAAATGGATGTTTTTAATATTGTTGTTATGGCATAAGATGACGGGATTAAAAATGCTAAATAAGCTGAGAACAAATATATTGGTTATATTAGAGAAGAAATAACTTATTGGTTGAAGCCTTATTCCATTAGGCAAAAGAACTGTTAAAAAAGTTAAAATTGTAGCTACATGTGAACCTTGTCTGTCGCTGACAAGGCGCAAAGTACTTATTATTAAAGCTTATAATATATTGGAATGAGAGAATGCAATTTCGGTTAATAAGGGAAAGTGGGTAAGAAGTCTTATGTCCTATTTCATGATAATTTGACAATTATAGTATGGTTTTGTAATATTTTCTTGAGAGTGTAAATCCTTTTTGTAAGCGGGAATTATTATACATAAGCAAGGGTGAGTAAAATGGAACTTAAATCCTTTCTAAAATTTACTATAATACTAATAATTTTATATTTCCCTCAAATTATTAAAGCTAATATTCTTTTAGTTCCTCAGCAATATTCTACAATACAATCTGCAATTAATGTATCTGTCACAAATGATACGGTTTTAATATCTCCCGGCGTATATTATGAAAACATTAATTTTCGCGGTAAGTCAATTGTTGTAAAAGGGAACAATCTTTCGGGACCTGTTGTTATTGATGGTAGCCAACCTGTTTCCCCAGACAGTGCAAGTGTTGTAACTTTTTGTCTCGATGCAACAGGCTCTCCGGTAATTGATGGGCTTACTATTACTGGCGGTACTGGTACAAAAACGTCCAACGGAAAAATAGGTGGTGGAATTTTTATATCAGATGCTTCGCCAATAATTAAGAATTGTATAGTCCAACAAAATAGTGCAAGCCTGGGAGGCGGTATTGGTCAGTGGGGAGAAACAAATCCCAATATTTCCATTAACTACTGCATTTTTTCTAATAATTCAGCTGGAAAATATGGAGGCGGCATTTGGCTTTATAGATGTACCGGCAACATATATAATTGCACAATAATTAGTAATTTTGCTATAAATGGTAGCAATTTAACTCTTACAAATTCTTCAGAATATGTTCAAGTTAGGAATACTATAATTTGGTTCGGCACTTTAGATGCCCCTTCGAATGAATATCTCGATAATATTGGTTATTGCGATATTCAATCTGGCTGGCCTACCGGATTCACAAACATTAGTAAAGATCCAATGTTTTGTAATTATAACTCATCTGATTTTCATATATCGTATTATTCACCTTGTCTTCGAAGTGGTGTGAATGGCACAACAATAGGCGCTCTCGGGGTTTGCACTGATCAAACAACCATATTTGATTATCCGCTTAGTATTGGTACGACCTGGATTTATAAACATTACCTGGGTGCTTGGGAATCAGTTGATGACCCATTTTATATTTATAATGGAATTTATTCTTGGACAATAGTTGATTCCGTTTCGGAGAGTAATAGAACTCGTTTTAAATGCAGAGTGATAGAGAATGATACTGAAGTTTGGCATAATGGTGTTACAATTTATAATTGCGACACATCTTTTTCCTATATTGATAGGACACCATCAAGTATTATTATCAATAGTTATCAAGATACCCTGCAAGGTGTTTTTAGTGGTTCGGATTCATTAGTATTCCAATGGGGTATTATTGGTGATGCTCGTTATGCCAAAAATGTTTATAAAGAAAAGATAGGTCTACTTTCAACTTATTCATTCTGGCATGGTAATACAACGCAGATAGAATATATGGAGTTGCTCTCATTAAATGGGGTAACTGTTAACGTTGTTGATGAAATATCAACAATGCCCAAAGGATTTAATTTACAACAAAATTATCCCAACCCTTTCAATCCGAATACAACAATAGAGTATTCAATTCCGGCCGTGTTAAATGTAACTCTTAAAGTTTATGATTTGCTTGGAAGAGAAGTAACTACGCTTGTTAATAAAGAACAGCTAGCTGGTAGTTATAAAGTAAATTTTAATGCAACTGGTTTAGCAAGTGGCGTATATCTTTATAGACTAACGGCCGGAAAATATTCTAAAGCAAATAAACTAATCCTTCTCAAATAAGGTAGGAAAAATGTTATTATATATTAATATAAATATTTAATGGAGCGGAATATGAAGAAAATTTTCGCGCTGCTATTTGTTTTCTCATCTTTAGTGTTTTCTCAGGAGTTTGAGCCGGATCGACATACTGTAGCTTTATGGCACTTCAATGAGAATAATGGAACCAAGGTTTCGGATTGATCTTCCAACCAAATTCCCGGTACACTAGAAGGTAATGCTGAGTGGGTTGAAGGTAAATATGGAAGCGGAGTCCTTCTGGATGGGACTAAGCTGTACCCCGTTGTTTGGACAGAAATTTAATATAATTTAATGTGGTACTTTAGATTAAAATAATTAATTCCTGCC
>JARLHB010000282.1 GCA_031292465.1 Ignavibacteriaceae bacterium | reverse complement strand
CACCAATTTACATTTGACAGCAGTTGCGTTACCATAGACCAAATATAACAAAAATTAAACATGTTTTAACGTTTAACTATAAGCATTGCTAAAAGTCCTAAAATTGCCATTATATAAGTAAACCCCGACATTTGATTAGTTGTCCCATTGCCAGCAATCTTTTCTTTATTTCCTTCTAAATTAGTATCGTTATTATTTATTAAAAGTGTATCATTGGTTATTTTTATAAAAGTAAAAACAACTGGTACATTCTTTATGTCTTCCTGTTCAAAATGTTTGTCTATTATTTGATATACTTTATCAATTACTGATTCATTTACTTTCTCTGGAGTTGAGGACTCGAAGCCGACTAGTAGGTATCCATGGATATCAGCTCCAAAACTATTAACAGGACCACCTGATGCAACAAAATACGTGCTAAGTTCTGTATTTGCAGGGATAGGTTGACTACCATTTGTAAGTGAATTTATCCATATCCACTTCTCTTCTTCTTGGTGAATCTCAGGCATGGTTCCTCGAGTAGTTATGAACCCTGGAAACAGCTTCTTAGCTTCGTCAAAAGCCTTCTGACTATAATCAGGTAAGGGAAAAGGTTTATCATTATTATGTTCAGAATTATTTAGTTGTTTACCACCTTCTTTTTCACTTGAGTTCTCAGTTCCGGTGTTTCTTGACATATTTCCAATTGGATTTTTGTCCTGCCACTTGCCCTGAGATTTCAACTCCTCAATTACCGAGTCTCGGTCTGAAACAGAGTATTTAACTCCCAAAGGCACTCTAAAAAGTTGTTTATCGAGGTTTTCATCCTTTAAAAACAAGAGCGCTGATTCTTTAAGGGCGAGTTCTACTTCATCTTCGGTCCCGAAGTTAGTGCCTGATTCGGTTCTCACGTTTATAATCTATGTGGGTAAAGGATTGTATAGCCATTCCTGAACTTTAATTGTAAAAATCGTGTAGTTGCTATATTCATCAATCTTACTGACTGTGCCAATAATTATTCGATCAGAGTTGCTGACCTGACACGGGATTTTTAGAGCTTCTGAATCAATCATTGCTGCTGTTAGACTTGGAGTCAGAAGAAGCAGAACAAATGTAATTAGTATGGACAACAGATTTAGTTGTTTCATCAAAATTCTCTCGTCTTTTATTTAGAATACAATTAATCAAATTTATAATAATTGCTTCTAATATATTATTTACAGTCTTATAGTTAATTACACAAGAACTTCTATTAGAAGACGATGTGGATAATCATCTTTAGCTTAATTTCGGGTTAAAACTTTCTTAAGTAAAATGACAAACGGTATACTCATAATACGGTATCAATAAACACTATTTCACATCATCTATATGTTTGTCAAAGAAATTTTACAGTTAATCCAAGGTTAACCAAAGGAAAAAGCATATTCCTGTATGATGTGGAATATTTGGGTTTGCACTCTCATAGGCACAAAACAGATTATTTTCTCAGTTCCATCGGAAATATAGGTAAACCCCAAATTAAGAAAATACAGAGGTTTATCATAAAAACTCTGCATCACAAATCGAATAAATGGCTACGTTTTACCATAAAAGGTAGCTATATTTCAGATCTCATCAGAATCAAAGGAATTAGATAGCATGTCACTACCTTTGATTTTCTTTTTTAATATCCTTAGCAGATATTTTTTGCAACGGAATCTATTATTTTTTTAAACATTTGAATCTCCCTTTACTGTAGCTGGCCAGGTATCCTTCATTGTATCCTTTTTTGTAACCTGTTTTGTAATTATCTTTCCATCCATCCTTGATGACGGGATCCGAAATCTTTGTGAGTACCGCATTTTGACCATGTGCAGAGCAGTCTTTTAAACCGTCATTGTAGCCGACGATGCAACCTTGTTGGACACCAGCCTGATAACCTGCTTGGTAGTTAGCATCTACGCTTTCTGCACTTGCTGATGTAGCTGTCACGAAAATTATGAAAGAAACCAACAGCAAAACACCTAATATCTTTGACGTTTTGTTTATTCTGTTGAATGTTTGTTTCCCCATTTATTTGCTCCCCAACATTTGCTTTAACATAGGAACATCAATTATTGATCACATTCAATTGTCATGCCTGTAATTGTTTCAATAAAACCCACTTTGTAGCTTTCGTCGAGTAATTGCATTATTTGGCCTCGTGTCTAAAGTTCGATTTTCACATCTTTAGTCTATCAACTTGGAAACTAAGAATCATTTTTATTTTTTCGCAAAAAGAAGATAACAAGTTTATCTTGCTAATTTGGGAGGTAAAATGTGCTAGAAGAATAGAATAAATTATAAGAAATGCGATTAATTTAACTAAACTGGTTAACTAAAACACTTAAAAGTTAGCCGGTTTAGTTAAAATTAAAAATCACCGAGTAGCCACTGTATTTTGTCTAATTTATAATTATAGGTCCAACTGTTTTATTAGTACGGCTGCCAATATTTGTCATTAGTATACCAATAAGATTTGTGGTGTCTATCTTTGTTGTGCCTTGTCTTTTTATACATCCAGTGACCTTTTGCATGATATCCTTTTTTGTGACCGATTTTATCATAGCCGTTCTTATTGTAACCATATTTATCATAGCCGTTCCTATTGTAACCATATTTATTATAGCCGTTCTTATCGAACTGGTTGTTTATAGGATTACCAGGGCTCTTAATGACCGGCTTGTTTATAGGATTACCATGGTTCTTATCGATTACTGGCGTATTTACAGCAGCACTTACTGCTGCAACTGTTACTGACATTAAGAAACAAAATGCCAGCAAAATACCAAGTATTTTTTTCATTTGCATTTTATCTACTCCATGCATTTATTTAAATCGTTTATTTGTTCAAACCGTTAGTTAATACTTTTTTGAATACCCAAAAATAAATACCGATCGGTATTCACGTTTTATTGATTTAT
>JARLHB010000281.1 GCA_031292465.1 Ignavibacteriaceae bacterium | reverse complement strand
AGTTAACTTTTTTGCTGATTTTTTTAATTCTGCCCAAATAAAACCACTTCTGTTTCGCTTCTACGAAGCTCTATCCAACTTTATTTGTTTCTTCCTACTACTAATGTTTCGCTGCAACCGCAGCTCTGAAATAATACAAGAACTATTTAGATGTTTTGGTATTTAGCCACAGGATAGGTAGCACATATTAATGTATTCCGCCGCAGAGCGGCGGTACATTAGTAGAAATGTAATCGTTCCATAAATCCGGGAGCTTCAGCGAAGCGAAACATGGTTTTTATTGTTCATGGCTCGCCTCTGTTTTTGTGATTATTTGTTGAAGAAATATAACTAAACTAAATCTTTATAGCTTTTATGGTGAACCTTCTTTTTTTTATCTTTTGGACAGGCTTGCAGCTTATAAAATAATATTTTAAAAACTGAACCAGTTTTATAAAGATTATTTATATTAGTACTTAAGGTTACACAGAATTTTATAATTCGATTGTACAATCTAAGGGTGGTGGTTGCAAATTAGTAAATTTCCCAAAATGTGAGATAACAATTAAAATTATTAAATATTATACTTCATTATTTCCCGGGCAATATAGTGAATAAACTGATTGTAGTTCTCCTTGGATTATTAGCAGGACTAATATCTATTTTCTTTTTTAATGAATTGATAGAATTTCTTGCTTCTGCCTTATTACTAAAAGGGCAGACACAAATTGCTTTTAATGGCTTTAAAATTTGTTTGACTTTACCGGCGGCGGCGACAAACGTTTTATTTGCTTATGCTGCGGTATTGATAACGCCCCTGGCAGGGAGCGTATTTTTTATTGAAATTACTTTATTTTGGCTGAATAAAACCGTAAGTGATGTTTCAAGAACTTTTATAATCATATTTCAATTAATTAATATAGGCTATCTAATTATTACCATTTTTACCGCAATAATATCTGTTTTACTGCGGTTATCATTTTCAACCGATTGGCTGCAGCTTTTAAACTGCGGAAAAATATCTTACAACCAGGGATTAGTATTTTTATTATTAGTTACAATTATTCTTTTATCTTACATAAATGTATTAGCAAAAAGGATAAAGAAATCTATTCCGGTAATCAGCCGGAAATAACTGTGGATTAATTTATAGGGAAACATTATGGGATTACTTTCAAACAAAACTGCTTTTATTACAGGCGCTACTTCAGGAATCGGTAAAGCCTGCGCGGAAGAATTTGCAAAAGAAGGGGCCGACCTTATTCTTTCTGCAAGACGTATTGAAAAATTGAATGAGTTTGCTGAAATTCTTAAAAAGGATTTTGGAATAAAAGTATTTTCATTCAAGCTTGACGTTAGGAACTATCAGGATGTAAAAAATTCTATCTCTTCCTTACCCGGGGAATGGAAAAAGATTGATATATTAATTAACAACGCAGGTTTGGCAAGAGGCCTTTCAAAAATTTACGAGGGCGATGTTGAAAATTGGGAAGAAATGATTGATACAAATATCAAAGGGTTATTATACGTATCGCGGCAAATTCTTCCATTAATGATAGAACGGCAGCAGGGTCACGTTGTTAATATTGGTTCAACCGCAGGGCATTATGTTTACCCGAACGGAAATGTCTATTGTGCAACAAAGCATGCAGTTAATGCCCTTACTCAGGCCATCAGGATTGATACAGTGGATAAAAATATTCATGTTACAAGCGTAGACCCCGGTATGGTGCATACTAATTTCAGTAATGTACGGTATTCAGGCGATACTGCAAAGGCTGAAGAAGTTTATAAAGGTATCGAGCCTTTAACGGCGGAGGATATAGCAAACACCGTACTGTTTTGTGTTACCCGCCCAAAGCATGTTAATATAAACGAAATTATTATTACTCCCCTCCAGCAGGCTTCACCTGCTTATGTAAACAGGAATAAATAATATTCAGCTTTATTCTTTAAAAGTAAAAGGCTGGCAAGAATGAAAAACTTAGCCAGCCTTTTTTATGATTTAATTTTAATATATTACTTAAACAAATAAGCTTACATCGCCGGCGCCCTGCCTTATTACTTCCGGTTCATCCATACTCAAATCAACAATACTGGACAGGCCGCCTGAAAGGCTTCCAGTTGCAAGCATTAAATCTACCTGCGAATTAAAAATATTTCTAATTTCAAACGGGTCAAATAAAATCTCGCCTTTCCTGTTAGTTACACTGGTACTTATAATCGGGTTGCCCAATTCTTCAACAAGCTTAATAGAAACAGAATGATTAGGCACACGTATACCAACGGTTTTTCTTTTGCTCCATAATTTCTTAGGTACAAGTTTAGCAGCCGGGAGTATAAAAGTATACGGCCCCGGTAATAAACGTTTCATAGACTTATAGGCATAATCGGAAACTTTAGCATATGTAGAGATATCCTTGAGATTAGCACAGACAAAACTAAGTAGTTTTGTAGCGCTATCATTTTTTATACTGAATATTCTTTCCAGGGCCTCTTTATTAAAAATATCACATCCAATACCATAAACAGTATCTGTAGGATAAATGATTACCCCTCCGTTTTTTAGTACTTCAACTGCTTTATTGATATATCTCAATTGGGGATTCTGAGGATGAAGCTCATAATACTCCATAAAAAGCTCCTTTCGTAAGATAATGTTTGTCTAAAAATGCAATAAAAGAACAAGATAACCCGCTTATTCGCATTTTTCATTAGAACTTTAGCACACACAGGTATAAGATACAAAGGAAAACTTAATTATCAATATTATTTACTTTTGTTTATTATTGCTCACAACAAGATTTAAATTTGGCTAAAAAAATAGGAAAATCTACTATTTTTTAAGAAGAAATTTATTATATTTGGGTTTAAGATTTAATTTAATGGGTAAGATTTCAAGGAGTATTAAATGTCCAGAAGGTGTCAGTTAACAGGAATAGGCCCTGTATCAGGAAATCACGTATCTCATGCACATAACAGAAGAAAAAGAAGATTTCTACCAAATTTACAAAAGAAAAGAATCTGGGTTCAGGAATTGAACAGATTTGTATCATTAAAATTATCGGCAAAAGCTATCAGAACTATTTCAAGAAACGGAACATCTGAAGTAGCAAAATTAGTTACTGAAAAGGTAATAAGAGTAAGATAAACTAAATCTGCAAGTTTAAAAGTAAAAAAGGAAAGCCTAAGCTTTCCTTTTTTTGTTTTACCCAAATACATTTACTCGCGCACTACCCAAACTTTAATGTTTGAAGTAACACTGGGATGAAGCTTGATACTAATACCATAGATACCGAGAGATTTAATAGGCTCTTCGATTTCAATTTTCCTTTTATCTATATCATAGCCCTTTTCCTTGAGAGCATCAGCAATCATTTGAGTAGTTACTGAGCCAAAAATTTTGTCTTCTTCACCGACCTGAACAGGAATAGTGACTGAAACTTTTTCAATTTCAGATGCAAGAGTTTCGGCAGCGTGAATTTCCTGCTGTTTTTTCTTTGCAAGGTTCTTCTTCTCCTCTTCAAGAGCAAGAACATTTCCTTTCAAAGCAGTATAGGCAATTTTACGGGGAATTAAAAAATTTCTGGCAAAGCCCTCTTTCACTTCAACCAAATCGCCAACTTGCCCAAGCGACTCATAGTTTTGCCTTAATATAACTTTCATTTCTTCTCCAAAAATATAATGCTATCTAACGGTATCTGAAACAAACGGCAGTAAAGCCATGTGTCTTGCACGTTTGATAGCTAGTGATAATTGTCTTTGATATTTAGAACTGGTTCCTGTTATCCTTTTAGGAATTATTTTACCCTGCTCGGTAACATACTTTTGCAAAAGCTTCACATCTTTATAATCGATGTACGTGACTTTGTTCTGAGTGAACCTACATACTTTTTTTGTCTTTATTTCTTTTTTCATTTTACACCAAAATTACTTTAATAAATCAGATTCTTCGCTTGATAAGAACTTGTCAAATGAATCATCGGTGAAATCCACACTTTCTATAACTTCTTCATCAGAAATAACATCTTCTTCAAAATGATCTTCTGTTTCTTCACCGTTCATCTTAACTCTTTTATTAAGGAATTGGATCCGTCTGGCCTTTATTTCAACGATGCTGCGATTGTGCCCTTCGTCTGATTTCCAACTTCTGCTTTGCAGTTCGCCGTCTACTAAAACGGCAGATCCCTTTTTAAGTCGATCACGGCAGCTTTCAGCAAGCTTATTCCATGCTACAATGCCCACATAACAAACATCTTCCTGCCATTGATTTGTGCTATCTTTATATTTTCTATTAGAAGCAATAGAAAAATTAACAACAGGAGTGCTATTTGTAGTTTGCCGGAAAACAGGGTCTTTAGTTAAGTTTCCCGCTACAATAACATAGTTTATTTCAGGCATCTTCAAATCGGCCATGGTTTTCCTCCGTACTTAATCTTAAGTTATTAGTTATTTACCACTTTCATCTACTTCCTTTTCACTTTCTTTAACAGCCGTTGCCTCAGCTTCCACTGCAACAGGAACAGAAACAGGAGCTACAGCTTCTTCAACCGGAGCTACTTTGTTTTTTTCTAAATATTCTACTGCATCTCCGTCAAGTTTTATAGTTAAATATCTTAGAATTTGTTCGTCAAGTGAAAAAAATCTTTCAAGTTTGGCAATTATTTTAGATGGGGCAGTAAACCTGAAGATAGCATAATAACCGATTTTACTTTTCTTTACCACATATGCTAATCTTTTCCTTCCCCAATTCTCTATTTCCCTTATTTCGCCGCCATTATTAATGATGGTTTCTTTAATCCTCGAAATGATGGAATCGATTAGTTCATCATCCAATGCAGCATTTATCATTACTGCACTTTCGTATATATTTGTCCGCATTTAGTCTAGTCACCTCCTTTGGTCTATTTGGCCCTCATTTTTCTATGAGAGCAGGGGTTAATTATATATTTATTTAAGAACGAAGTACTAATTTATTTAATTAGTACTGCAATTACAAGCCGGTTTTACTAAATATTTACCATTTTTACAACTACAAAATTACAAAAACATTAGAATTTTAACCATTTTCAAGATATTTTTTCCGGGAAAGTTCAACTAATGTTGTAATTTTTAAACCTGCTGCTGTTTTTCAAAATTCTATATTTCTTTCCTTTTACCGGTTATTAAACTATTGGCATCCAGTATCTGCTTGGTACCTCCTTTAATGAACTCTTCAATAAGAATACTACCGGATTCAAAAACTGTTTCCAAAACCTTCTCTTCTTCAGAATTAAAATCCGAAAGGACATAATCTGCCATCCGGCCTCTATCAAAGCTATTCCCAACGCCTATTCGCAGCCTGGTGAATTCATTAGAAACGAGATGGTATATAACAGAATTGATTCCATTATGCCCACCATCGCCGCCGGACAACTTAACTTTAATTTTACCTATATCAAGGTTAATATCATCATGAATAATAAGGAAGTCCTGTATGCCAACATTAAGGGTTTCAACCAGCTCTGCGGCTGCAACCCCGGTATTATTGACATAAGTAGTGGGTTTTACAAGGCAGTAATCAATATCGGCAAACTTATCTTTGCAATAATAATAACTGCCTTTAGAGGGAATAAAAGAAAGTGAATTTTTAGCAGCAAAATAATCTAATAATTTAAATCCGGCATTGTGCCTGTTATTTTTGTATTTATTCCCGGGATTTCCTATACCTAAAATAACACGCACAATAATATCAGATTATTCTTCTTCTTTTTCAGCCTTTTCCTTACCGATTACTTCAGGTTCGGCAGGGGCGGCTTCTTCAGCCACAGGTTCTTTTTCAGCCTTAGGATGTGTAACTTCAACTATTACAGCATCTTCCCGGTTAAGGATAGTCAGGTTTTCAAGATTCATATCTTTAACATGGATAGCATCGCCCAGCTTTAAGCTCTGTATATTTATATCTATACGCTGAGGTATATCCTTTGGGAAACATTCAATATCTAATTTATGCAGTAATGTCTGAACAATACCGCCTTCTTTAACGCCAACCGGGTTACCGTGAAATACAATCGGTACTTCAAGCTGGAATTTCTCACCGCTTGTTAACCCTAACAGATCAAAGTGAATAACTCTGTCTGTAATCGGATCGAATTGAATATCTTTTATAACGCAATCCAGTTCTTCATTACTGTCTAACTGAAGAGATATAAGATGTGTTTCTGTAGTATAAACAAGCGGATTAATCTCTTTTTCAGCAACATCTATCGCGATAGGGCTGCCGTGTTTAGAATAATAAACGCCAGGAATATTACCAGCTTTGCGCAATTCACTACGAGCCGACTTTGAAATACTTTTTCTTACTCTTGCTTTTAATACTACTTTTTCCATTTTATCTCCGGAACTAATGTTAACTTTTGTCTATATCAAACAGCGAACTAATTGATTCATTATTATATGTTCTACGAATAGCTTCGGCAAATATGCCGGCAGCTGAAATAACCGAAATTTTCTTTAAATCTGCACCTTTTCTAATAGGGATGGTATCAGAGACGTATAACTTTGTTAAATCAGAGTTATTTATACGTTCTATTGCCTGTCCGGAAAGTATAGGATGCGTAATCGCTCCGTAAATATTCCGTGCGCCCTTTTTCTTTAGCGCCTCAATAGCGCCTACAAAAGTGCCTGCTGTATCAATAAGGTCATCAACTAAAAGAACGTCCTTATTTTCTACATTACCAATAATGTGAACTACCTCTGCAAGATTTTGTTTGGGCCTTCTTTTATCAATAACAACAAGATCAGCGTGTAATCTTTTAGCATAAGATCTTGCTAATTTAATGCCACCTACATCGGGAGAAACCACAACAAGGTTTTCTTTTAGATCATCAAACAGCCCCGCAAAAACCGATGAGCCGTATAAATGGTCAAAAGGAATGTCAAAGAAGCCCTGAATCTGCGAAGCATGAAGATCCATTGTCATTACGCGGTCAGCCCCGGCAACCGTAATAAGGTTTGCCACAAGCTTAGCCGAAATTGAAACTCTTGGCTGATCTTTCCTGTCCTGTCTTGAATATCCGAAATATGGTATTACAGCAGTAATCCTTTTTGCAGAGGCTCTTTTAGCTGCATCAACCATAATTAAAAGCTCTAATAAATTTTCAGCAGGAGGATTTGTCGGCTGAATAATAAATACATCGGAGCCGCGAATGTTTTCACCGTACTTAACCCAAATTTCATTATCGCTAAATCTCTTTAACTCAATTGCGCCTAAACGCATATCTAATTTCTTAGCTATCTTTTGGGCTAATTCTATATTAGAACTGCCGGCAAAAATCTTATAGTCACCTTTAACCATCGAGTACCAATTTTATCAATTATTTTCAAAAATAGACAATAAATATAATTAAAACCTTATGGCAAGTCAATAAAATTAAATTCCAAAAGCATTAAAATCATTGAAATATTGCAAAAATTAAGGTTTAGTCCTTCTTTTTCTTTAATAGAAATATTATAACTATCAAAAGGACAAGGCCGGAAAGGGCATAAATCCAAGGCGGAGTTTCTTTTAATTTGAACGGCCTGAATGTAACTGAAATAGTTTTACCGCTTCCTATTTCCGCAAGCGAATAATCCCAGATTAATGTTCTTCCTTTTTTGGCTGTACAGTTATCTGTAATTATATCTCCACCGAACGTATATTTATAGGTAACATGAAACGCATCGCTGTTAACACCAAAGCCTGTGGTAATCGGAGGAATAAACTGGGTAAATATCTTTTGGTGTTCTGCCCCATTCTTTAGTGAAAACTCGGAAGATAAAAAGGCTTTAGTTTTGTTTAATGAATCTATATGATTAAAAGTAAGATCGATAATTGCATGATTTGTACTGTCGGTAGAATCTACGTAAACACTAATTTTCTTAATTGTCACATAATTAGAAGAAAACTGATGCCTTAACGAATCCACATTAAAAATTCCGACTTTATCAAGAATTTTGTTACTCTCATTATCAGGCATCTTAGTCCAGAAGGTAACCTTCATAGAGCCTGATCCATCTGCATAAAGCTGTACATCCTGAATGTAATTTAAACATCCGCTAAAAACCAATGAGGCAAGAACAGCTATTATTAATTTTTTCACCGCGTTAAAAAAGAATTGTTAGTAAATAAGTCTTAAATTTTGATGTAATAAAGATAACATTTTCAGTTAAATAATAGAAATTATTATAAAATTTAAGTAAATTTAAATAGAAATTTTTATGGTCGTTATATATGCCAACTTATGAATATAAATGTAAAAAATGTGGTCATATGTTTGAAGTCTTTCAATCTATGAAGGATGAACCAATAAAAGTCTGCCCAAAATGTAAAGGCGCTGTTAAAAGGTTAATAGGACCCGGTTTAACGCCGATATTTAAAGGTACAGGATTTTATCAAACAGATTACAAAAACAAAGAAACCTCTTCTTCCGCTAAAAAAGCCTCCAAGAACGCTTCTTAAAAAGATATAAAACTTAGATTTATGTCGCAAATACTTATGTAGTATTTGTACTATACTTTGCAAGATAGTACTTTTTAAGTACAGAGGGTGAAGTATATTTAATTAACAGGAATTAAAATTTTTATCTTTAAAAATCGTAACCAAGTGAGATATAAAACCTTGGCTGCGTAAAGCTATTAAAATTATAAGCCCAGGCGACATCAAATTTTAGCAGGAAATACAGAAAATAAACTCTTGCGCCAACGCCTGTACCTGTAAGAAAATCATTTGTTATTAAACTCCCGTTTTCATTTCTTGTAAATAGCCTTAAATCTCTATTTTGATTCCAGGCAGCGCCTGCATCTATAAAAGCAACGCCTATAATATTACTAAACAAAATAGGCAAAGCGCCTGTAACAAGATACCGTATTAGTGGAAATCTTAGTTCCATGTTTACCAGTCCGTATTTAGTGCCGATTTCTTCTGCATAGTCAAAGCCGCGCAATGGCAGGGCAGCCGATAAGAATGCAAAATCTGCCGGTGAGTTAAGCGGAATGGAATTATTTGAGAACTGCCTGTTTATCCAGTTATCAACTCCTCCTAGGAAAAATCTTTGAGGGTTTGCGCCCCAGGAATATCCGCTTGAAAACCTGAATGCGAACGAATAGTCCGTCCAGAATCTGAAATAAGTTCTGTAATCATCCATAAAAGAATAAAATGAAATATTTTTCCCTGTAATACCCGGGTTTGCAAGAAAGTCCACGCGGTACCTTGTCCCATCAATAGGCGCCGTATAACCAAAGAGAGAATTATCATGAACAAAGCTTAATGAAGGAACAACATAAGAAGCTTTCTGCAGTTCATCAAGGGGATTATCAAGATTTTCCATAGTAACATTAAACCAGCTTAAACCGGTTTCGATTCTGTAAAACAGATTCAACGGATAACTTAATGAAAAAACGGCGCCATAATTCCGGAACCTGAATAGATCTGTTCCGTCTGACCTGTTTAAATAAACAAATCTTGCTGTATGAAAAGTTTCTATCCCGTAATTCAGCCTTTGTTTAAGGTAAAAATATGCAAGGCCATAATCACTGTTTTTCAAATCTATTTGCAGACTTGTCTGTCCTATAATTCTATAATTCCCCAGAACATCGCTGAACGAAAGGACGGTAGTGCCGAGCAAACCATAAAGGGAACTATAGCCCGCATTTGCATAAATTATATCAGGTGAAAAAGTAATTTTATATTGGCTTACTTTATAGTTCCCATTACTGTCAAGATAGTCTGCAAGTTTAAATTTAGGATTAACAGTATCGGCATGTGCTGTTTTTATTTCTGATTTATTACCGAAGATATAATTAGTCAAATCAACCTGAACCGAATCCCCGTATAATTTTGCCGTATCCTTTGATGCAAAATAATTATAGTCCGTAGTATCTGACTGGACTGAATCTACCTGGTGAATTGCTTTATCTGAAACTTCTTTAACCATACTTTCTTTTTTATTAGCGCTTGAGATATAAATAGTAGGGACAAGCTTATTCGTATCAAGTTTAATATCAAAAGGGCTGTTCATAAGAAAAAGGTTATAAGATCCTTTATAGAGGGACGAGAACACAAGCTTCTTGCCGTCTTTGGATGCAGAAAGCTGATATAATCCGTTCAACGAATTTGTTATAGGAACAGGCTGTAATTGAGCAATATCCTTAACAGTATCTTTGTTATTAAGAAATATCCTCTTCTTATAAATATTATTTATACCGTTGCAGTCAGATACAAATAATATTTGTTTATCATCAGGCCCGGCAACCGGAGCAAATTGATTACTGTTAGGCATATTTGTAATACGCTGAATTGCCCTGGTGTTTATATCAATAGAATATATATCGCTATGCGTATCCTTATAGTTGTAAATTTTAAATTTAGCGGGAATTGATGCCTGCGTTAAATAATCTCCCCTGTCTGAAGAGAAGAATATTGTTTTGCTGTCCGGCGACCATGACGGGTCGTTATCTGTGAAAACATCATCTGTTAAATTAATTAACTTTTTTGCATCTATGTTATAAATAAAGACATCAGATTGTTTAGACGTATGGCCGATAAACGCTAAGCACTTACCATCCGGAGACCATGATAAGCTTTTTATCCCATCTAACCTTACAGGTAAGACTTCTTTATCTTCCGAATCAACATCAATCAAATAGATAATATCATTACCGTCGCTTTTAGCAGTAAGAGCAATTTTAGATCCATCAGGGGACCAGCTTAACCCGGGAGTAACAACATTTAATTGTTCAAAATCCGGACTCCTGTTTCCCTTAACAAGTCTTTTAATAACTTTCCCGTCTACTGCACTAATTATGTAAACATCAAAATAATAATTCCGGTTGGATATAAATGCTATCCTATCTCCCTGTGGTGAGATGGATGGGCTTGTATTATAGAAGCCGTCGCCTTCTTCAGGGTTTGTTAATCTTTTTGCAAATTCATCGGGATCTTTTCTTAGTGCAATATCAGGCCAATATACTTTTTTAAGATATTTCTTCCACCGTTCATTAAATTCTTTTAAAGAAAGCCCAAGCGATGATTTGAAACCTTCTTCAAGGTTATTTGTAGCTTTTATCTTATTTATTAGCTCCCCAATTTTTTCTTTGCCGTACATAGAAGCAATATAATGGAAGACAGATTCACCGCCCCTGTATGCCACATAACCATCGAGCCTTTGCAAATCAGGCAGATTATTATTTACAACAGCATCCCGGATAAACATATCCGTATTTATATCCCATTCTAATGCCTGATATTCTGCCATACCCTCATTAAACCATTGTGGCAGATTTAAGGAAATATTATTTGTAATTATATTTTGAAGTGAACCGCCGTAATAATAATCATTCATTACAGCGTGCGTAAGTTCATGATGGATTAAATGCCTGAATTCAGGGTATGACCCCATAAACTGGATTACAACCCTGTTTTTAAATATTTCCGTAAACCCCTCTATACCCTCGCTTAAATATTCATCGGTAACATTAGTTTCCTGAAAATCATTTGTAGAATTGTAAATTAATAAGGATATCCTGTTATTTATCTTATGGTTAAAGCTTTTTTCGATTGAACTTAAAGCATCTTCCGCAGCCTGAGCTGCAAATTCCGCAAGGTTTGGCCCATATTCAGAAAAATAAATATCAAAATGCTCTGACTGGATATAATACCATGTGAAATCTTTGTACTGAACCTTATTTTGCCCGAACTGTGCCCAAAGAGAAACTTGAAGTGATAATGATATAATTATTATTGAATAAAATTTTTTCATCTATAAATAACAGTTATCTATTATTCAGGTATAATAAAATCCAATTCGGTCTTTTCCAAATCAGCCCTTACAAGTTTAACCCTTAGACGGTCGCCAAGCCGGAATTGTTTTCTGGTTGACCGGCCTATAAAAGCATATTTCTTTTCATCGTATACATAAAAGTCCCCTTCAAGGTCGCGTACTTTTATAAGTCCTTCTGCCAGTACATCAAGTATTTTAATAAAAATTCCGAAATGTGCCAAGCCTGAAATTATTGCATCAAATTCTTCGCCCAAATGGTTCTTTAGGTACTGAACTTGTTTTTGCTTCACTGAAAGCCTTTCTGCATCTACAGCAGTTCGTTCAGTTTCCGAAATGTGATCGCTTATGGAGTCCAATTCTGGAAGCGGATAATTTCTTTGCTTTTCATAGTGCAGGTAATTACTTAACAGCCTGTGAACTATGAGATCAGAATACCGCCTTATAGGGGAAGTAAAATGAGTATAATACTTAAAACCAAGGCCGTAATGCCCGATATTGTTTACGGAATAAACGGCTTTTGCCATAGACCTGATGGCAAGTTCATTTATCAGCGCTTCCTCGTCAGTTCCTTTAGCGCTTTGAATTATTTCCTGAACCTGATTTAATTTACTTTTCCGGGATGTTCCGCCTGTAAGGGAATGCGGATCAATTGAATAGCCGAGCGACTTAACAAATTTTGCGAACTCATTTATTTTTTCGGGATCAGGCAAATCATGCACCCGGTAAATGAACGGCTTAACTGGGCCGCTTTCCGGCGCGCCCACATATCTTGCAGTAAGCTTATTGGCAAGAAGCATAAACTCTTCAACAAGCATATTGCTTTCTTTAGTCTCTTTTTTCAGTACCCTTACCGGTACGTTGTTCTCATCAAGTTCAAATTTAACTTCAGACGAAAAGAATTCAATACCGCCTTCTTTTAAACGTTTTTTTCTTAATGAACGGGCAAGCTTATTCAGAGATAATATTTCTTTCTTAAATTCGCTGTCTCCCCCGTCTATTACTACCTGAACTTCGTCATAGTTAAAACGGTGCGTACTTTTAATTATCGTCTTTTTAATTTCATAGCTTACAATTTTACATCTTGGAGTAAGTTCCACTATTACCGAATAGGTAAGCCTGTCTTCCCCGGGAACTAAAGAACAAATATTATTGGATAACTTCTCAGGCAGCATGGGTATTACCCTGCCGACAAGATATATACTATTGCCCCTTAAAAGGGCCTGTTTATCAATTTCAGAATCAGCCTTTACATAATGTGCAACATCTGCAATATGTACTCCTACCGAATAATTGCCGTTACCAAGCTCTTCTATTGAAAGCGCATCGTCAAAATCTTTTGCATCTTCCGGATCTATTGTAAATACAATCTTATTCCTATAATCTAATCTTCGTTTTAATTCCTGCGGAGTAACATTTATTTCTATTTGTTCGGCTGCCTCTAAAACATTTGCAGGAAATTTATATGGAAGGTTCATTTCACGAACTATTAAATCAGCCTCGGAAACCGGCGAACCTTTTTTGCCAAGGATTTCTATTACTTTCCCTTCAGGATTAAGGACTGGATTATCCCACTCAATACCTCCCGCAATAACCTTGTCCCCTTCATTTGCACCGTTAAGACTTTCTTTTGCTATATATATATCGCGGTGTATGCCAGCGTCATCCGGATCAACAAAATAAAATGATTTGGATTTTTTTATTGTCCCGATAATTTCTTCTCTTTTCCTTTTTAATACACCAACAATCTGCCCCTCTATATTCTTACCCTTCTGTTTGGCAAAAATAGCTACTTCAACAGTATCGCCGTTAAATGCAGTTCCTAAATTGCGGGCCGCAATAAATATATCATTCATGTCCGGGTCTTTATGCACTACAAAGCCAAATCCGCCGTTCACTATTTGCAGCACACCCGTAATTTTATTAGAAAGAGGAACCCGGTTTAATTTATATTTTTTGCTTGATTTACTTAAAAAATTTTCTTTGTAAAGATCATAAAGGACGGATTTCAGTGAACTGTATTCATGATCCGTATTTAAATTTATTTTTTTTGATATTTATCTGGTTTTAAAATCCCTATTCGGATTTTTTTTAAAGAATGCAATTACTTTTTTTTTCATTAAAATTCAAACCTATATTTTAATCCGAGTTCATTTATCATTTCATTTGATATAGTGGTCTGGGTTATGGCTTCTTTTCTTTCAACCCTTAGTAATAAATTCCTTGACAGGGGGTATTCAATTTTAACATTAGCCTGGCTCAAATCCTGGAAAACATCCGTTGAACCCCCTATAGTATAGTTGAAATTTTTCACTTTTCCTATCAGATTAAATTTTGTGGTCTGGCCGGAATTTCTTAATTCCACGCCTCTTACTGCATCGCCGAAAGCATGATTTAAAAGTCCTCCAAATAAAGAGCCGGCAAAAGCAGTTGCAGTGCTTGAAGCAGTGCTTGTTAAAGAATTTGAAGTTTTATACGCATTTGCCGCCTGCGACTGCTGCTGCTGTGAAAGGTCCGACGCAAACTGGCCTGTCGCTATAAAATAGAGTGCATCCTGCGGGTCTTTGGAAGCATCCGGTTTATTATTATCGATATTATCCGCACCAACATATACGCTTATATTATTTTTATCCGTTAAGTTCTGCGAAAGGTTCTTTAGCAGTCCGTTTAATTTTATTTTTACGGCAACCAGTTCTTCTTTTGCATCGTTTTCCGGCGGCCTGTAATAATTTTTAAATGTAGCGATAATGTTCAAATAAGGGTTGCTTAATTCATTTTCAAACCTGATTGTACCTGTTGCATCGAATGTTCTGAAAAATTCAAGCGTAGAACCATCTAAAAGGTTTAGTTCGCCCTTTGTTGAAGTTTTGCCGCCGATGTTATCAAATCCTATGTTGCCCCTTATTCTTGCTGTTAAATTTTGGTTTAATTCTTTGAACATGACAAACTTAATTGTAGCTTCATTCTGGAAGGTTGCATTTATACTATAATCCAAAGAAAAGTTTGAGCTGCTCTGCCCGCCGGTGTTTTTGGAAGTACTTTCCGTTGCTAATTTTATAAATTTCTCAAAATCCTGTTCTTTTGTAAATACTTTTGAACTGTCCATAGGATATCGATAGATAAAGTTTTCCGATGCACCCTGATATGCTGTTTGCTCCATCGGGAAAGTTAGGTTAGCTACTTTAACTATAACCGGAGCTTTAACAAAATACCTTGAAAAATTTGTGGTGACCTGAATATTACCGTCGGACTGCACCACCAGATCACCGTAAACAGCCGGTGTTGCTTCTTTTGAGTCATCACTTAATATTTTAAGATCGCCGTTTAAATTTATAACAGCCGAATCAAGCGACAAATTTTTAAGAGTAATGCTTCCGTTTCCAGTCATAGTGCCGCCGCCCTTTGTACCTTTGGGATTGCATATAAGAAGGCTGTCAATATTTATGTTTTTACTGCTAACTATTAATTTTGCCCCTGCATTATATTCCATATTATTGGCTTCCATTATAAAGTCGCCGTTATTTAACGTAATTAAGCCCGAAAGGTCAGGATTATCAAAAGTACCAGCCAGAACCAGGTTGGATGTTAACACCCCTCCTACTTTTTTAATAGACGGGAGTGAATTTGCCAGCGGGCTTAAATCCAGGCTATCAGCGGTCAATTTCAGATCAATTTGTTTTGATTTTATAAGCCGTTCTTCCACGCCGGTAAATGACAGGTCAATAGGAAGATTTCCCTGTAATAATAGTCTTGGTTCACTATTATGGTTTGTTGAATCCAGTATATGCACATTAACTGCCAGTTCCTGATTAGAATAATTCAAAACACCTTTTAGATAACCAAAATTCCTGTTCTTAAAAGAAAGGCTGTCAGCGCCGATATTCAGGGCAATAACAGGGTTTGTAAAATTTCCTGTTACTTCCCCGTTCACATGAACATTGGTATTTAAGGTATTGTCAGAAGCAAGATTGAACATATTTACCGCTAAATCATTTCCATTTATATTGGACATTTCAAGCTTCAGGTCCTGGCTGCCGTAACGCGAAAGCGAACCCCTTATCCCTATCTCGCTGTTATTCCTCACCAGGTCAAAATTATCAATAATAATATTATCTTTTGAATAATTTATTTTTACATTGCCTTTATTAACCATCCTGAAATTATTATAAGCATAATCCAGCGAATCAAGATTTAATTTAATTGTTCCGTCGGTAAGGTCAACTTTACCCTGAATTTTCGCATTTGAGTGGTTCTCAAGATTGCCCGACAGGCTAACTTCTGCCATCTCATCTTTTAATTTTAAGTCTAAGTTCACATCTTTAATATCACTGCCTGCATATATCATGTCTGATGTTATCTGAAGATTTGCAGTTAAATTAGTTAGCGAAGTTGAATCTACATTGTTTTGTATATTAAGATTTAAAGCAAAACCCTCCAGATAGAAAATATTACTCTTTTCCCAGTACTCTAAGCGATTTAAATTTGTATTAGCCGAGAATAAAACATCATTCCCGTTATTTTTAAATTCCCCGCTCATATCGCCGTCTATTTTAAATTGATCTGTGCCTAAGAAAAGGGATAGAAGATTGAAGTTTTTAAATTCAATATAATATTTAATATCCATAGAGGCGGGCAAAGGCTGTATAATTTTCTTCTTCCGGGAAGTTTGAACGGCTATTCCTGTCTTAACCTGTTTATTAAAAATTGAATCTGGGTATAAGATAGTATTTATTTTATCACTAACTTCTCCGGAAATTAAGCCTGACTCCTTGCTTAGTAAGCTTACCGCATTATTAATAGAAAATTTTCCTGTAAAAGTTATATCAGCCAAATCTGAGATAAGGTTTATAACTCTTTCGCCATTATTATTGCTGCGGATATCTGCAATTGCTCTTGTGCTGTCTATATAGACATTATGGATCATGGACTTACTTACGTTCATTGTCAAATAAAGGTCCAATTTATCCAGGTCAAGGCTACTGCCGTTTCCTTCAAAATCCAGATTTATATTACTCTTAAAAGATGTATCACTTGTAAACGCTGCCAGATTTAAACGCCTGACTAAACCTGACAAGTTATAAACAGGCCTCTCTTTGTTTGAAAAATCGAAGTTGCCGTTAATTAATGCAGAAGTTGTATCTGATTTTAGATTCAGATTATATGTTATTTTTTTATTATTCGCATCGGCATTAAATTCAAGTGAATCCAGTATGCTGCTTCCCCCTAATGCTCCGTTTCCTAAAAATCTTATTGTTGAATTTAATTTTTCCGGCGATACTCCGCTTCCTTTTATTGAGCCCCTTGAATTCAGATTTGTAACTAATCCTGTAAGAGGCGCAAGGTCAAAATTCCTTGTAAAGAAAGCAACGTCATACTGCATGTCGTCTTTTCTTAAATCAAGAGTTCCGCTGACCCCAGCGCTTCCGCGATCAGACCTTAAAAAAGCAGTGGTTTTAAAGTTCAGCGGATTACCGGAATATTTTAATGTGTCAAACTTAACTATGCCATATTCTTTATAAACCGGGATGTGGAAAGACGGTAAAAGTTTATCTGCATCCGATTCTCTGATACGGCTGTTTTTAAAGTCCGCTGAAATAAACATCTTATCGGCATTCAGTACATCCTGAATTTTTCCTTTTAATTCAAGATGAGTATCGTTATAATTTAGTTCAATCTTGTTATAGGTTAAATCTTTTAATGTACCGGCAGCTTCCAGCTCAAGCGTTGCTGTTCCTTTAAGGAAGTTTACTTCATTTATAAACGAGGAAAGATCATCAAAATTAAACTTAGAAGCTTTCAGATTAACATCAAATTCAGCTTTCTCTATTTTTGAAAATGCAGTGCTGTCAAATAGATTGAATTTATTAACCTTTGCTTTAAGCAGTATGTCCGAACCATCCGTAAGGATTTTCATATTATTTATATATACGCCGTTTGTATCGGCATAAAATTCTCCGGAAAAATCATTCAGCTTAAAATTTTTAATATTTGGCGCAAATGAAAATTTGTTAATCTGAATATCATACTCATTGTTTCCAATATCCAAATCAGCAATTAACGAAAGGTTTAAATTTTTGATTGAAAGATCATGCATGTTCAGATAATCATACACCCTGGTGCTGTTAACATTATTATAGTCTTTTATTGAAAAACTTACATTTGTAAGCTTAACATCGGGGGCAATAATTTTAAATGGAAATTTTGAATGAACCGAATCTTTAGGAGTGGGCGGGAAAAGCTTTGATACGTTAAGGGCCCCGGTACTGTCTGAAACAAATGCGATCTTAGCATTAGTAATTTCTATTTTCCTTACGTAAATTCTTTTAAGAAAGATTTGCAGCGGGCTTGTTTTTACTTCGATTACACCAGCATTCAATAGTGTATCGCTGCCCATATTTACTAAAGTGTTTCTTAAAATTATAGATGTAAATAGCGTACCGTCTATTTTTCCTATGCTTAGATGGCCGTTTAATT
>JARLHB010000280.1 GCA_031292465.1 Ignavibacteriaceae bacterium | reverse complement strand
TCGAATTGCTGACCTTCCCGATTATCATCGGGACGCTCTTACGATCCATGTTTTGTATCTGATGTACTTTTATAAATTATTTTGCTTTTTGTGGAGCTAAGCAGGATCGAACTGCTGACCTCCTCGTTGCGAACGAGGCGCTCTCCCAGCTGAGCTATAGCCCCATATTTTTAAGACTTATTTTTAAGAACATTTTTTTTGGGCATATTTCTCTGCGCTGAACTTCCCGATTTCCATCGGGACGCTCTCCCAGCTGAGCTATAGCCCCATATTTTGGGAACTTATTTTTAAGAACATTTTTATCGGGCTTATCTTTACACGCTGACTTTCCCGATTACTATCGGGACGATCTCCCAGCTGAGCTATAGCCCCAAGGATTCAATTAATTACAGATAATTGAAAACTATCTTTTACTATAAAAATAAACTTAAAAGATTATATCCTTTTTGTCAATCCAGAGCAATTATTTAGTTTCTTCCATTTTATTTGCCTTAAGATAGTCTTTTATAAATTTATCTACCAGGCTTTTCGTGAACTCTCTGATATCCTTCAATTTATCCTCGCTGAATATACCAACATTAGAAACCGACCAGGTAGTTGCGCCATTATAAATTTGCTTCGGGTTACGGGTTAAATTAACGTCCTGCCTGAATTCAACCGAAAGGTTTACTGAATAAAGATTATTCTCTTTTGATTTCACTGCTCCAATATTTATATAAAGATACGGAGCTCCGGGCTGGCCGTATATATCGGAGCTTGGTAAAACATCTATCCCGGCAAAATCAAATTTCTCAACTGCATCTTTTCTTATTTCATCTTCTTTTAGGCCGTTCTCATTTAGTACCTGGCTTACCTTTTCAATTATTATTCCGGCTTTATTTATCCCTCTTAAAGAGTTTAGCGATTGCTGAAGACTTTGAGCTTTTGTACAGTTTACATTAATAGACAATGCCGTCAAAATCATCACAAAAGCAAAATACTTAGTTTTAATCGTATTCATAATAAATTATTTCCTTTCTTTAAATAGTAAAAGCCCGGATAGTTTAATCGCGGGCTTTAAAAACACATAACGATAAATTAGTTAACCTTAATTCTGCTGTCCTCTTTCTCTTCTTTTACCTGTCTCTTCATTACATGCCCTCTACGTTCAGTGCTGTGTCCTTTTCTTACCGATTTATGTCTTTTCTTAATATGCCTCTTCTCTCCCTTGACAACCCTATGAGCTTTTTTCTTAACCACTTGTTCTTTATTTACATGCTTCTTTGCCCCCCGGGCAAAAGATGGGGTAATAAAAAAGCTCATAAGTGAGATGATAACTATTAAGATTAAAGTAAAACGACGCATTGTTTTTTTTGCTCCTTTTATATTTACTTGATAATTAGTTATTTAAATTTTTATTTATTCAGACAGATAAATATAAATTCACCTGCATAATTTTACTCTATCAGGAGTGCTAAAATAAAAATACTTTGTTTTAAATGCTAAATTGTGACAAGAATAAGATTGCTTCTAATTATTTAACCGTAAATTAATTAACAAAAAACAGGACTTGAATTTGACCGGAAATAACAAAGCGCTTTTGAATACTGCTTTAATACTAAGCTTTGTAACTATAGGATATAATTTAGTTGAAGGCGGAGTATCGGTATTCTTTGGTACGGCAGATGGAGCTCTATCCCTACTTGGATTTGGTATAGACAGTTTTGTGGAAGTCCTTTCCGGCATAGGTGTTGCACATATGATTATACGTATGAAATTTTCAGATGTAACACACAGGGATAAAGTTGAAAAATTAGCTCTTAAGATAACCGGTACCGGTTTTTATATTTTAACTGCCGGCCTTATACTCGGTTCAATCTTAAATGTAATAAGAGGTGCAAAACCGGATACAACCCTGCCGGGTATAATTATCTCTTCTGTTTCTATTGTTGCAATGTATTTCTTAATGAATTCTAAGTTGAAAGTCGGGAAACAGCTTAACTCCGAGGCTATAATTGCAGACGCAGAATGTTCAAAAGTATGTTTTAACCTATCATTAATTCTGCTTTCTTCAAGCCTGCTGTACATGTTCTTTAAAATTGGTTATATAGACATTTTGGGATCACTTGGAATAGCTTATTATTCCTTTAGGGAAGGGAAAGAATCATTCGAAAAATCATCCGGCAGCAGTTTTACATGTAGTTGTGAGAAAGACTGAAAAATCTATCCTATCCGGAAATAAAAGATTACGGACAACTCATTTCACGCCGGCAGTTTTCATCTTCATCCAAATATCCATAATTTCTTTAGGCGCTTTTTTAGGCGAGCCTGAATTAAATGGTGGCTGAGGGTCATACTCTATTGAAAGTTGAATTATCTGTGCAAGCTTAGCGTTAAATGCAAGACTGGTTAAATAGAGCGCCATATCAATACCAGCCGATACACCCGCTGAAGTTATTATTTTGCCGTCTCTAACGTAACGTTCATTTACAAATTCCACAGGATATTTTTTTAGCTGCTCAACACGGTTCCAATGTGTTGTACTTTGCGCCCATTTAATATACCTGCCTCAGCCAACAGCAGTGCGCCTGAACATACGGATGTTGTCCATTGGCTTTGCTTGTGGACAGTATTAATCCATTTAAGTATCTCCTGGTTATTAAGGATTGAGTCAATCCCGAATCCCCCCGGAATAACAAGAATTTCAGGGTCCTCAATATCAGTTAAAGAGTAATCAGCGGATATTTGTATCCCTTTGCTGTTTTTATATAAGCCGGGTTTTTCTGCGACAAAATAAATTTTTGCACCGGGGATATTGGATAATACTTCATAAGGGCCTACAACATCCAATGCAGTGTAGTTATCGAAAAGTAAAATGGCAATTTTCATACGACTCTTTTTTATTTCTGGTAATATCCGAATTAAAATTAATTCAATTTTTATTAAACCATTTTTGAATGGTATCTGTTATAATCTTAAAAGTTTTATTGCTATTAAAGATATCACTATGCAGTACATTTTCCATTTTAACTACATCATAACCGTACGCTTTATATTCTTCACATACCTGTATAATTTCCGGTACATCCCTGGAACCGATTAATATTTTTGTATTTTCAGCCTTAGATATGCAGGCAGGGATATTTCTTAGTATATCGAAGTTAATCCCTGCATATTTTTCATTTACTCTATAACTTCTAAGATTAGTAATTATATCCTGTGTTTGTTTGCTGAATTCTTTATTTAACGCAGGAGACAATCCTATAGCATAATCGCAGTCGCATAATAAAGCATAACGCCCGCCTAATGAATGCCCTATTACAACAAGCTTCTTTCCGTTTTCTTTAATAAGATCCGCTATTTGTTTAATTTCATCTAAAGTATTTTCATCAAATAATTTTTCGTTTTCACCATGCCCGGGCATATCGATTGTGTAAGTAAGAAATCCATACTCCGAAATATGCTGGCTTAATCCAAGCATTTCCTCTTTATTGCCACCGTAACCATGTATATTAAGTACAATCCCATTGTATTCAGCCGGAGTTATTTTAAAAGTCGGGACAGATATGCCCCCAATTTTACTAATTTTCTCTATTTCCATTTTAGCCCTTTCGCTTTAATATTTGTACGTCGAAACGCTGTTTCGACATTTTGTAACCTCATCATTTCCACAATTCAGGAAAAACAAGAAGCGAATCGGCGATTCGCTGTACAAGAGGAATAAATACTATATGAATATGATTAGACATAATTGTATATGCAATTAATTCATACTCTTTACCATCTCTGAAATGTATTGCTTCTTTTATAATATTTGCAACTTCTTCTTCACCAAGCCATGTAGGACCAAATATTGTTTTACTCAATAAATCATCAAATATTTCAAAATATTCTTTCTGATATTCATTATATGCATTTCTCTTTTCAGTAACATTATTTATTCCGGCAATTCGTTTTAATTCTCTTTCATTTTTATTCTGCATTTCAATTATTATTTCCATCGGCAAAGAATTATACAACCTGAATGTAACAAAGTATGGATAATCCAGTGGCTGGAAATGAGGTAAATTTCTTTTATAAAAAGTTTTATATTTCATTCTGCCTTTTGTATTTTGTACGTTGAAACCTGCTTTCGGTAGGTAGGCGCTGTTTCAACATTTCGCAACCTTAACATTCTCACAATACAAGAAAAACAAAAAGCGAATCAGCGATTCGCTGTACATTTGCCTTTGTAAGTCGAAACGCTGTTTCGACATTTTGTAACCTCATCATTTCCACAATTCAAGAAAAACGAGAAGCGAATCGGCGATTCGCTGTACAAAAATGTTATTACTTGTTGAATAACATAAGCATTGCTTCCTTTGCCGTTATTACTTCCTTTATTTCAATATTTTCATAATAAGGCTCCCATGCGGAAAACTTTCTTTCAAATTCCTCTTTGCTGCCTGCCTGCCAGAAACTTATCCCTGTTGAAGGATCATCCTTTTCACAATATGTCTCGCTAACGATTGCTGACCTGTCAAGCTGGTTCTTCATCAGCTTTTTGGCAAATTCTTTTATGGTGTCAGCCTTAACTTTTACTTTAACCTGGAATGTCATAATTAGTCCTCCATTAAATTAAAATAAAAAACTTATCATCCTTTTGGGACTGCAATTAGGTAAATCAATTTTGAAGTTATTCTTTTTCGCCCTCCTAACATCTCCCTGATGTATAGTACATATTTATTCAGCAAATGTAGTGTTAAATTTAAATAATATTTTTATTAAATGGTAAGACAATAAAAAAACAATGACATCTTATTGAAGATGTCATTGCTATAAATCTCAGGTTTATTTATAGGAACTTAGATTATTTGAATGTTGGATTTTTACTGAATATTTTATGTATCCTGTCCATATCAAATTTTTTAGCACGGCTGAACAAATAAATGCCGTTCTGTTCCTGTTGAACATCTGTTAACTGAGTAAAGCAGTAACCCCATACGGTAGGATGGCTTAATATTGCATTTACCTGTCCTTCAAGGCGGCTGTAGTATTGCTCCAATGTTTTTGGAGGCTCGCCATAGCCCCATGAAATATCACTATTCTTATCTTTTTCTGTAGGTATCCATTTAATGCCGCCAAATTCGTCAATTATATAAGGCTGCCCCTGATATTGTGCAAAACGGTAATTATCATTTGAAAATAACTTTCCGTTTGCATCCGGAGTAAGTACCTCGCTCAATTTAGCCGGATCCTGTTCATAATTATGAACTGTATAAATATCTGTAATAACGTGGGAACCGCCGCTTGCATCATTCATAGGCCTTGTAGGGTCAATCCCTTTTGTAACCTTATAAATATCCTGAACAAAGCGCGGGTACTGGTCTATGCTGTTATTGTCCCAGCTTTCATTAAACGGAGTCCATGCAATAATAGAAGGATAATTACGGTCGCGTAATACAACTTCAGTCCATTCGGAAATAAAGTTACGGGCAGCTTCGATATTATTAAAATCGCTGCCCCAGCTTGAAAACTCGCCCCAGGTCAAATAACCCAGCTTGTCTGCCCAGTAATGGAAGCGCTCTTCAAAAACTTTCTGATGAAGCCTTGCGCCGTTGAATCCTGCTTCCTGTGAAAGTTCAATATCTTTTTTAAGGTCTGCATCTGAAGGAGCTGTCCATACACCGTCTGGATAAAAGCCCTGATCCAGTACGAGCCTTAAATAATAAGGCTGGTTATTTAAGAAAATGCGGTTTCCTTCAATAGAAATTTTACGCATTCCCGTATAAGAGTTTATCTTGTCTATAACATTATTATCCTTATCCAGAACTTCATAAGTTAAATCATACAGGAAAGGATGTTCGGGAGCCCATGTCTTTACACGTTCAACCGGCAGAACACAAACCGAATTGTTGCTTGTCGTAATTGTTTTCTCCGAAACAACAGTACCGTTATCTTTCAAGGTTACTTTTAACTTGTTGGAACTGCTTTCATTGAAGAAAGTTGGATAAATTACCACTTGTTGTTGATCTATGTCTGTTTCAACACGTGTGGATTTTAAGCCGTTGGGAGAAACAGCTTCCATCCATACTGTCTGCCAGATGCCGGTTGTACGCGTATACATGCAGGTCTCGTTATAAAATCTGAAACACTGCTTGCCTGAAGGAAGCTTCCCTGAACGGAGATTGTCATTTACATATACTACAAGATTATGTTCCTTTCCTGGAGTAACAAATGGGGTTATATCGAATTGGAATGATATGGTCCCGCCGAAATGCCGTCCGACAAACTTTCCATCAATATATACTTCGGCTAAATAATAAACAGCGCCGAAGTTCAATAGTACGTTTTTGCCCTTCCAGTCGGCAGGTATTGTTATCTTACGCTGATACCATATGTTGTTAATAAAATCCTTATGCTCAACACCGGATAACTTGCTTTCCGGGCAGAAAGGCACATTAATTTTATCATCAAAGCCCTGAGATTCCTGTAAATTTCTTTCTTTACCGGAATTACCGAAATCAAATGTATAAGACCACGAACCGTTAAGGTTTACCCAGTCACTGCGCTCAAACTGCGGGCGCGGATATTCCGGGCGGGGAACCTGTCCCCATGCCGTAAGTGTACAGCAAATAAGAACAAGTATTATAAATGTTTGTTTCATATTAGACCTGAAATGATATTGTTAGTTGAATAAATTAAAAATCAGTTTGCAGCTTTATTGCGGCAGCCTGTTGTTCCCTTTTACTTTTCAGAAAGAATTTGTTATAAAAGCTTAGTTTCACTATCATATATGTAAAATATTACCAGTTAAAATATTTATAAGGGTCATCTATAGCAAACTGTATACATCAGCTTTTTGCAATTTGTCCGGTATCCTGCAACCTGTTTAATTGCAATTTTCCGCGGTTCAATATAACTTTACTACAGAACTTAACATGATAAAATATTTTATTACTAATTTTTTCAGCATAAAAATGAAACAATTCCTTACTATTACTATAGTCTTTATACTATCGATCCATACGTCATTTGCTCAAGGTGTATTAAAGGAACCTGTTCAGATTATTTTTGACACCGATATGGGTGGCGATTATGATGATGTAGGGGCTATAACGGAACTTCACGCACTTGCCGACAGCGGTTATGCTAATATTCTTGCTACTGTAGCAAGTGTAAAGTACGAAGGCGTCGCAGGTGTAATAAATGTACTTAATACTTATTTTAAACGCCCTGATATGCTTATAGGCGTGCCTAAAGGAAATGCCTTAACAACAAAGGACTGGCAACACTGGACAGATACACTTCTTGCCAGGTACCCTCATTCCATTAAAAACAATAACGATGTGCCCGATGCAGTAACCATTTACAGGAAGGTGCTGGCTTCACAACCCGATACAAGCGTTACAATAGTAACTGTAGGATTCCTTACCAACCTTGCAAACCTTCTTGCATCAGGCCCGGATGAATACTCCCCGCTTCCGGGTAAAGAATTGATTAAACAAAAAGTAAAACTGCTTGTAAGCATGGCAGGCAAGTTTCCGTCCGGCAGAGAATATAATGTCTTTTCTGATTCAGCCGCTTCAAAAATAGTTTACGAAAACTGGTCAGCTCCTGTTTTATTTGATGGATTTGAAATTGGTGAGAAAATTAAAAGCGGACTGCCTTTGATTAAAAGCGAAAGCATTAAAAACAGTCCTGTTAAAGATGTATTCAGCCTCTGCATACCCAAGTCAAAAGATGATGCAGACGGAAGAATGAGCTGGGATGAAATAGCAGTACTTGTTGCAATAAAGGGCTATCAACCCTGGTTCACCCTTCAAAACGGTAAAATAGTTGTTGATGAAAGCGGCTCCAATAGCTGGGACAATAACGGTTCAGGACAATTCTATTTAGTATTTTCACAGC
>JARLHB010000279.1 GCA_031292465.1 Ignavibacteriaceae bacterium | reverse complement strand
TTGGTAATAATGATCTGTCATTATTCTCAATTTCTTTACCCTCTTTATCTACTTTATTTACAGAAGGTTCTTTCTTAAACTTTTTCTTATAAGTAATTTGCTCTTGCCATAAACGAAATTTATCTATGTCATCAGTATTATTAGGATCAGCTTTTATTATACCAAATACTTCCGGGTCATTCAGCAATTCAGTAATAGCAATGGCATATTCCTTATTTTCTTCTTCTTTTCTTCTTTGATATGCTTCAATAGCCCACCGTTTATTATTATCATTTAACTCACGTGCAAGTTCAACTACAATTTCTGTTTCTTCATCAATTTCATCAGATGAAATTAAATAATTAATAAGTTTACGTAACTCATATAGTGTACGCATAGCCATTGGGTTCTTAAAAGAACCAGTTTTGGGGCTTCTCAGTAAAATTTTCCCTTTTTCATCTGGCTTTGATTTAGGATAATATTCTATCTGAGATGGATGATATAATTTATCAAGTTCTTTATCTTTAAGATTAAATTCTTCTTTAAGATGTTCTTTAATAAAATTTAGAAGATGCGGGATTTTATAATAACCATTGCCTAAATTCTTATAAAACGTACCTCTCGCTGTTTTTATAACATAATATTTATCATCATTTATTCTAATCCATTCAAAAGTGTCTTGGAAAAAATATTGATAAAGACATTTTACTTGGTTATGAATATCTTCTTTTTCTTCGTTTGTCTTTTCTTCCCAGGTCTTGTTTCCATAGGTGTCAATAATTAAAGTCTTAATTAATTGATCGTCTCTTTTATCTAATATATAGGAAGAATCCCTGTAACCATTATTAAAACCATTTGAATACCATTTGGAAATCAATTCGTTAACTATATTTAATAAATTCTTCTCATTTCTATTTCTATCAATTAAAGTACTTATATAATTAGTAAGATGTGCTTCCTTCTTTTCCCAAATGTTTTTCCCAAATACAGATGGCATGTTAGCTAATAGTACTGCTTCTGTATAAATATGTCCTTTTCGTAAAAAGGGTATAATTTTCTTTATAGCATTCAAACTTAACATTGCATAACCATCTGGTAATTGTTTCCATGTAATTAAAAAATAATTAATTTTATCATCTTCTAATTCAAGTTTTGTCTTTGCAAAATCAGCTATACATTCTTCATCTTCAAATGAGAATAAGATATGCCAAATATCTTCAATTTTATATGTTATTTTGTGATTCTTAATTGTGCCTTTCCCATTTCTGGTTGTTCTAATTTCATTAGTCGTTTTTTCATAATTTACCCAATCATTACCCAATATGCCTTTTAACCTTGCTGAAACAGGGCATCCTGATACATTTGTTTTGTCTTTGAAATTTAATATCCATTTAAAATTATTCTTCTCTAAATATTCTTTTATTTCCTTAAAGGCGAAGTAATCTTTTTTCTTGCGAAAGAAGATTTCATTATAAATATTTTCTTTTAATGTCAGCGGTAATTTTGTCCAATTATCTTTTTCAGTATTTTTGAATTGAATATTATTTAAGAAGCACCATGCTCTAAATTCTTCAAAATATGGATGACTTATTGGACATCGTGATTTATTCGGCTCCAAGGTACATTTACCTATCAATCCTTTTTGTGAACGTAATGGGCGTTGATAAAATATTGCTTTTATTATGCTTTTATAAAATTCCGATTTGGTAGAAATACCTTGCTTTTCTAAAATTATATTTACTTCTTCTTGATAATATTTACGCAATGTATATTGGTTTCGCACGCGTAACCCTTTACTTTCAATATAGGCCTGTGCCGCACCCAGTGTCTTATATTTTTCAATAAGCTCTATAATATCATTTACACCCTTAGCACCAGATTCTTTACTGCCTTTATATACGGAAGTATTTTCTTTATCTCCTGTTTTTCTACTGCTTTTAAATCCACGTCTTTGTGCAATATGGTATAAGGCGCGTCCTATTTTATAACGATTAATTTTGTCTGTAATATCAATTTCATTCTCGATAAGTTCTTTCCTTAGTTGGTAAGGGCTGGTATAAAATGGTATATTTTGATTATAAAAATCTAGTCTAATCCATTGTTCAAAAGAAGTCGCATGAATAGGATATTTTCTAAATAATCCTTTATCATTATCATATTTTCTCCACATATCTAAATCTTTTATTGACAAGGGACAATAATCATTATCAATCAAAACTTTTAATGTCTCCCACAAACGATATTTACGTGCTTGATATAATCTACGTACTGAACGGTTCTTTGTCCTTTCAGCAGCTAATGAAAATTCTCCGCTTTTACCTTCGCCTACTCCTTTTTTAAAAGTAATTACACCATATTTTTCAAATTGATTGTCATCTAATGAAGTATTTCTTATAGTCCATCCAATTGAATTAGTACCTAAATCAAGTCCAAGCTTTTTTCCCATTGTATGCCTCAATAAAATTAATTTGCAATTTTTAATATTATGTCATATGTTAAAATCAACAAATTGAAATACTTATCACAATAAGGCTATAAGCCGAAGATTTATTCTGAAATCCCGCGTACTCCGTGGGATTTACTATTTTTAATAGATCTATTTTGTCGCCTTAATTTGATAGATTATCAATTTCTTTATTGTCTCATTCAATGCGTGTCTCGCCCTAACAATCAAATTCTCACCCTAAATACAAAATCGTTTGTTATATCTATATAATGTTATAAATAATTCAAATTAAAAACAATAACCCAACTTCAAGAGCAAAAACCTTCTTATCCGCAGTCAGATGCTCCATATTTCGTTTATCTAAGTCTGCTAACGCTTGAAACTATGGAAAAACAAACTTAGTTTTGTTCCATAAATCGGGAATATATCATAAACCCTGTGTTAATTATTGAATGTATTAAATAAAGGCTGGCAGTTATGAAGTCCGTAATAATATTATCCTTCCTTTTATTTATTGGTACAGGTTTTGGGCAAAACGGGAATGAAACTCTTAACAAACCGTTTGCGCAGTTAAAATCATTTCCTGTGGGGGCGGTATCTCCCGAAGGATGGTTGAAAGAATTTCTTGAAAGGCAAAAGGATGGGCTTACGGGAAACCTGGAAGTCGGCGGTTATCCGTTTAATACAACCCTGTGGATGCCTCCATTTAATTCTCCGCAAAAAGACGATCCCTGGCGGTTTGAGCAGACAGCATACTGGATTGACGGCATGGCAAGATGCGGATATTTGTTAAATGATACTATGTTGACAAATAAGGCGGAAAAGCAAATTAATTATGTGTTTGAACATCCGGATAAAAGCGGCTATCTGGGGCCTGATTTAGGGGACGAGAATAAAATATTGCGCTGGGTTCAAACAGTGTTTTTCAGGGCTGCTATGGCAAAATATGAAAAGACCGGAGATTATAAAATAATCGAAGGGTTAAAGAAACATTATTTAGGTGAAATGTACCCGCACAATAAGTTTAGGGAAATGACAAATATTGAGGCAATATTATTCTGCTACGACAAGTCCGGGGATGCAGCTTTATTAAATTTTGCTAAACAAATTTACAGCGATTGGGAAAAAACAGATACAACAGATTCTTCCCCCGCAAATTTTTTAATTGATAAGCCTGTAACTGAACACGGCGTAACATATAACGAAAAGGCAAAACTGGGTGCAATAATGTATATGTACACCGGGGAAGATAAATATTTGGAAATGAGCAGGTCGGCTTATAACCGGATACTGAAATATCACGTGCTTGCGGACGGTATGCACAGCTGTACGGAAGGAATGCGCAACATACAGCCGCTTGAAAGTCATGAAGCATGCGATATAACCGATTTTACATGGGGACTGGAGTACATGACTATGGCAACCGGCAAAACAAAATATGCTGATGTAATTGAAAAGGTAATATTCAACGCTTTGCCGGGACAGGTAATGAATGATTTTAAGGCATTGCAGTACTTTTCGTGCCCTAATCAGGTAATTGCCACATCTCTAAGCAACCATAACTTTTTCTATAAAGGCAGCACAAGCATGCGCTATTCGCCTAATCCCTGGACGCAATGCTGTGCGGGGGATATAAACAGGGCAATGCCAAATTATATTATTAATATGTGGATGAATGATAAAGACGGAAATCCTGCCGCGGTTTTATATGGGCCGTCCGTACTTAATTATAAAATGCCGTCTGGTGAGGATGTTGAAATTAAGCAGGTAACTAATTACCCGTTTGATGATAATATACAATTCAAAATAAGCATATCTGAAAAGAAAGTTTTTAAATTTTATCTAAGAATACCTGGATGGATGGAAAATTACCGGATTGTTGTAAATGGTAAAGAGGTTAGCCCTGTTCTTAATAACGGATTTGCAGTAATTGAAAAGGTATGGCAAACCGGTGATAACGTGGAATTAAAATTTGAACAAAAAATAAAGAAAGTAAATTGGGGAACAAACGGTATTTCTATTGAACGCGGGCCGATAGTTTATGCGCTGAATATTAAACAGGATAGAAAGATTAATGCTGGAGAAAAGCGTTCCTCTGAAAAATTCCCTGCATACGAAATGTATCCTGCTTCAGATTGGAATTACGGACTTGCGCTGGAAAATGTCGATGTTTCAAAGCTTGAAACAATTGTTACGAAGACTGACTATCCCTGGAGCGATTCTAATTTCACGGTTAGAATTAAAGTCCCGGCAGTAAAGTTAGATAATTGGAAAATTAACAGGATTACGGAGATTCCGCCGGAAGTAAAGGAAGATTCGAATAATTTAGCCCGCTGGACAAAAGAGTTAAACGAAAAAGGATTTGTCGATATGACTCCACAGTTACCAACGGATAAAGAAATTAAATTAATGAATACAGGCAAAACTGAATATATAGAATTGGTTCCTTATGGATGTACTAAACTTAGAATTACGGTATTCGGTAATATCGTGGAGTAATACATATTTATAGTTACAACAAAACCGTCTGAACTACTGATTAAAATGATTTGAATGATTGAATGATTATATAGGTAAATAATGATCCGAATTTTAGCGATAGTTTATTTCATCTTTTGTGAGTTTGAGGAAGGTTTACTAATATAGAATCCATTTTTATCTAATAATTGTACAATCACACTTTTAGTCCGTTCAGCAAGTACGACAGCTTCTTTTGCTTTATTTCCTGATACTCGCCCGGATATCGCTTTTTTTATTACCGCTCATATAAAAGTATTCCTTCTTTGTAAGCATACCTTGCAACTGTACCGGGATACTTTTTGTCCCTTTCAAATTCTTTGTTTGTTAAAACAATAACATCAAACGCATAATCGAGGGAGATCAATATACTGCTCATATTATCCATTAATTTGAATCTGTCTTTTCCGACACGACCAATAACCAGTATATCTATATCGCTCTTATTGTCTGCAGTTCCGCGTGCCTGTGAACCAAATAGTATAATCTTATCAGGATTAAATTTGGAAAGAATTCTTTCTTTTATCTGATTCTTTAATTGTTCGCTTAACATAGAAATACTACTATAGATTTTGTTCAAATTAAAATTACTTAGTATAAAATATGAAATTATTAACTAAAACGGTATTAGAAATATTAAATCTGTTAATCTTAAAATCCTATAAATACCGGTTCGTATAGGGGTGAACAAGTGTAAATTTCAAAGGCTAAAGTAGAAACACTTTTGTTTAATTCTTTGACTAATCTTTTAATCTTTAAATATTTGAATCATTTAATTTATCAGTATAGACTCTTCTTCGGTGGAATCTTTGAATTTTTACATCTTTTAACCATTAAATTACTTTTATCCTTTCTCACTTTGTCCTCTGAACATTGCACTTTTACCTTTTTTCCAACCTCTTTTGGCTGTAAATTTGTAATTAAAATGAAATAAAAATATGATACCTTTATTTTCAACAAACCAGATAAGAGAAATAGACGGATACGCCATAAACGAACTCGGTATGCCGGGGCTGTCGCTTATGGAAAACGCCGCTTTTCAAATATTCTTTGCCGTAATAAATCATACCTCTCATCTAAAGAGGAGGGAGAAAGTCGCTGTTCTTTGCGGAAAAGGCAATAACGGCGGAGACGGATTTGCCGCTGCGAGGCATTTTGCCAATAATGAGTTCAGCGTAATTGTACTGCATGTAGGCGGTGAAAATGATATGTCTCCCGACTGCCTTGCCAATTACAAAATACTCTCCAATATGGCAAAGGAAAATCCGGGTATTGTAATAAAAAAATACAGTTCTGAAAAGGATTTAAGATATATAATCGGCAGCGATATAATTATTGACGCACTGCTGGGCAGCGGCGCTTCAGGCAGCCTGAAAGAGCCGTACGGTTCAATAGTTGATGCGCTTAATAAAATAAAGGCTTATAAAGTGGCTGTGGATATACCCACCGGGCTTGATGCCGATACAGGGTTTACTGACAAAGTATTTACAGCGGATCTTACCGTCACTCTTGGCGAATATAAGAAAGGCCTGTTCTTCGGAGACGGGCATGCAGCAGCAGGCGGGATTATAAAAGGCGACATAGGCATAGGCTTCAATTTCTTCGACAGGATGGATTCGTTTGAATATCTTATTGAGCCTGAAGATGTTTTGGAAAACCTTCCGAAAAAGAAAAAAGATATTAATAAATATTCTTCAGGAAAAGTATTAACTATTGCAGGCTCCGGAGCATTTCCGGGCGC
>JARLHB010000278.1 GCA_031292465.1 Ignavibacteriaceae bacterium | reverse complement strand
CTTTCATACTCAAAATATTCTAATATCCCTTCCGGCAATAACAATTCTGCTAATTCTTTTAGCTTTTCCTTCATCTTTTCCCTTTCAGCTGATTTTACCTAATTTAACCTTTTCTTTTGCCACCTAAAAATCCTATGACCCATTAACACTCCCACTTACAAATACTATATTGATTTTGCAGCGGCTAATAAATTAAAATATATTATTATGGATGAAGGCTGGTCTAATGATACCAACCTTACAATAGTAACGCCGAAAATAAATCTGCAGGAAATTATAGATTACGGCAGGCAAAAGGGAGTCGGGGTAATTCTCTGGGCCACATGGTATGCAGCTTCGCATCAAATGGACGAAGTATTCCCGCTGTATGCTAAGATGGGCGTAAAAGGTTTTAAAATTGATTTCTTTGACCGCGACGAACAGTTAGCTGTGGCTTCTACTTATGAGATAGCGAAGAAAGCTGCTGAGAATCATTTGATGGTTGACTACCACGGTGTATTTAAGCCTACGGGCTTGCAAAGGACTTATCCTAATGTTATAGGTTATGAAGGCGTTAAAGGGCTTGAAAATATGAAATGGTCAACAGAAAATGCTCCGCGTTATGCGTTAAGCATTCCTTTTATACGTATGCTTGCCGGGCCGATGGATTATACTCCCGGCGCAATGAGGAATGCATCTTTCTATAGTTACAGGCCGATAAACTCAATACCAATGAGCCAGGGAACGCGCTGCCAGCAGATGGCAATGTATGTCGTTTTTGAAGCGCCTCTTCAAATGCTTTCCGATAATCCTACTATATATATGAAGGAGCAGGAGTGCACGGATTTTATTACTAAGGTTCCAACTACATTTGACGAAACAACTGCGCTGGATGGAAAAGTAGGAGAGTATGCGGCAATTGCACGTCGCAAAGGCGATACATGGTTTGCAGGCGCAATGACCGACTGGGATGCGCGCGATATAACTCTGGATTTTTCTTTCTTAGGCGGCGGAACTTATGAAGCAGTAGTATTCAAAGACGGTATAAATGCAGACCGCGATGCTACGGATTATAAAAAAGAAGTTATTAAAATATCATCCGGTGATAAACTAAATATTCACCTGGCACCCGGCGGCGGCTGGGCTGCAAGAATTGAAAAAGTTAAATAATTTATTCATGCTAGTTTTAGAAAAACAAAATTGCAATTGATAAAAAAATAGCACTAAATATTTACCAGCATTTAACCACCCCCGGCTTCAGCCTGGCTGATCAGCCTCTGGCCGAAAAACCGTTCCCCACCCTGCCTACCGGACAGGCAGGCTTGCTAAGGAGGGGATTATCCCAAAGGGATGCCTTTGGCAAGGGAAGGTCGTTGTAGGCAATAATTTTACGATTCAACTTTTATTTGCACAACAAATGAATAATTAATTTTAGAAAGGTGTAACAAAAAATGAAAAAATACTTCGTCCTTTTAATAATGCTGTTTACCGGCAGCTTTATTTTCTGCCAGACAATTGAACTTCCTGCACCGCAGAAAACCGGCGGTATGCCTCTTATGGAAACATTGGCAAAAAGAACTACCGTAAGGTCGTTTGATACAACCGATATTTCTTTACAGCAGTTGTCTGATTTGCTGTGGGCGTCATTCGGTGTTAACCGCAGCGACGGCAAAAGGACTGCCCCTTCTGCAAACAACAAACAGGAAATAGATATTTACGTTCTGCTTAAAACCGGCGCATTTGTTTATGATGCACAGGATAATAAACTTACACAAGTTGCAACCGAAGACTTGCGCAAAGCAGCAGCATCACAGAAGTTTGCAGGCGATGCGCCTGTGCAGCTTATATTTATTGCTGATCTTTCAAAATCAGGCAATGGTACTGAAGAAGAAAAATTAAGAATGGCTAATATAGACTGCGGATATGTTTCACAAAATACTTACCTGTACTGCACTTCGGCAGGACTTGTAACAGGCGCAAGAGCTTCCATTAACCGTGATGCCATAACCGCTCCTTTAAAATTAAAGCCGGAACAGAAAATAATTCTTGCGCATTCTGTGGGATTTCAGAAGAAGTAGAAGAGTTAGGAAAATGATATGAGCAGGAATTTGATTAATCAAATTCCTACATTTATTATTAATGCTTGTGTCTTGAAAATAAATTTCTCATTTTAAAATTCCGAGTAACTTATATGTGCTTTGTACAATTGTTTTCTTCTTATTTGATTTAGTATTAAAATAAATCTGAGTAAATAGTGAATAAAATAATAATATCATTAATGTTAGTCATTTTCTCTTTCCCATGTAACTTTGCACAAAACAAATACCATAATAATCATAAGAATAAACTACAGGTTAAATCTGCATGTGACTTATTAGCCAATGTAAATGATAATCTAAATTACATTTGTGATAATGCTCGATCATTGGTTGATTCATCACAGAATAGTTGTATGATCATTTTGCTTGATTCTTTGAAAAGTATTTCAATTAAAACTAAGAATATAAAAACATATGTTGCATTAGATTCCCTTGCAAGTTATACTTTCATATCTTCTAGTACAGAAGCTTTCCCTTCGGATGTATTTGAAGCAATTATTCCTGACATTTTCTATAAAAATTTTAACGACTTTATAATTTATTTATATAATAATCCTAAAAGTCACTTAAGAAAAATTTTAATAGATGGATTAGGTACAAAATCAAGTTTACCTGAAAAATTTAAAGATTATAAAAATAGCCAAGCTTTCATCGATGAAAAGATAGGAGATGGAAATTACTCTAAAGCTCTTAATTCTTATATAATAAAGATAGAAACCGATATAAGAAATTGTAAGTATAGGCTCAATAATTTATTCG
>JARLHB010000277.1 GCA_031292465.1 Ignavibacteriaceae bacterium | reverse complement strand
TGCAAATGCTCGGCAAAAGCCTCTGCCAGCCTGTCTGCAAGGGCTTTTATCATTATACTGTTATAGTCGTCGTGATCGGCTTCAAATTCTTCAATTAGCTTCTCGATTCCTATTCCGGCAGTAACGGCAAATGCACCTATATAATCTTCCTTATTAGTTTCTTTAGGCGCAATGAAATCAGAGAGCGCAAGGTTTGGCAGGCCGTCAGATTTTTTTGTCTGCGACCTTAGCGTGTGTAAAACCTGTGCCACGCCTTTGCGTGTTTCATCTGCGTAAATTTCTATATCATCCCCCGCTGAATTTGCAGGGAATAATCCCATTACTCCGTTTGCAGTAAGAAGTTTTTCTGCAATAACCTTATCTAATAATTGGTTTGCATCATCATATAGCTTTTTAGCTTCGCTGCCGTATTTTTCATTTCCAAATATTGCAGGGAATTTACCTTTTAACTCCCAGGCCTGGAAAAGAGGCGTCCAGTCAATGTATTTGCGGAGAGTCCCAAGCGGAAAGTCCTTTAGAACTGTAACGCCTGATTTATGAGGTTTCGTAATGCTTATTTTATCCCAATCGCATTTAAGTTTATTCTCTCTTGCCTTTTCAATAGGAATATAATTTTTTGCTTCTGATTTTTTAAGATGATCTTCTCTTAATTTTTTATATTCTTTCTTAATTGAATTTTCAAACTTTGCCTTGACTTCTTTATCGTCGCTTAAAAGGCTGCTTACCGCAGGAACGCTGCGTGAAGCATCAAGAACATGAACGGTAGTGCCGGAATAAGCCGGGGCTATTTTAACCGCAGTATGTACCCTTGAAGTGGTTGCACCGCCGATTAATAAAGGAACCTTCAATCCTTTTCTTTCCATCTCTTTTGCCACATGAACCATTTCGTCAAGAGAAGGGGTTATCAATCCGCTTAGTCCTATTACATCTACCTTTTCGTCAATTGCAGCCTGAATAATTTTATCAGCGCTAACCATTACTCCAAGGTCAACCACGTTATAATTATTACAGCCAAGCACAACGCCAACAATGTTTTTACCTATGTCATGAACATCGCCCTTTACGGTAGCAAGTAAAATTTTACCTGCTTCCCTGTAATCGTGTGAGGCAGCTTTTTCTTCTTCAATGTACGGTATAAGGTAAGCCACAGCTTTTTTCATAACGCGCGCGCTTTTTACCACCTGTGGCAGGAACATTTTTCCCGCTCCGAATAAATCTCCAACAACCCTCAATCCGTCCATCAACGGGCCCTCAATAACTTCAAGAGGTTTGTTAAATAATTTTCTTGCTTCTTCCGTATCTTCGTCTATATAATCAACAATTCCCTTAACCAGTGCATGTTTTAATCTTTCCTGAACTGTCCTGCTGCGCCATTCGTCTTTTTTCTCTTCAACTTTATCTTTTTGCTTAACAGTTTCTGCAAATTCAACAAGCCTTTCGGTTGCATCGTTTCTTCTGTTAAGTATAACATCTTCAATAAGCGTTAACAAATCTTTGGGAATTTCCTCATACACTTCAAGCTGGCCTGCATTTACAATACCCATATCCATGCCGGCTTTGATTGCATGATACAGGAATGCGGAATGCATTGCTTCCCGTACAAGGTTATTGCCTCTGAATGAAAAAGACAGGTTGCTTACACCGCCGCTTACTTTTGTAAGCGGAAGGTTCTGTTTAATCCATTTTACCGTATTTATAAAATCTACTGCATAATTATTATGCTCTTCTATTCCCGTAGCAACTGTTAATATGTTAGGGTCGAATATTATATCCTGCGGCGGAAAGCCAACTTCTTCGGTTAATATTTTGTAAGCTCTTTTACAAACATCAATTCTTCTTTGCAGCGTACTTGCCTGGCCGTCTTCATCAAATGCCATTACAACAACCGCAGCGCCGTATAAAAGGATTTTTTCTGCCCTTTCCTTAAATACCTGTTCGCCTTCTTTCAGGCTTATTGAGTTTACAATACTTTTTCCCTGAAGGCATTGCAGCCCTGCTTCAATAACAGACCATTTGGATGAGTCAACCATAATAGGAAGCTTCGCAATATCAGGTTCTGCGGAAAGCAGGTTAATAAACTTTACCATTGCCGCTTCGGAATCAAGCAGGCCTTCGTCCATGTTTATATCAAGCACCTGTGCGCCGCCTTCCACCTGGCTGCGTGCAACAGAAAGAGCTTCTTCATAATTTCCTGCAAGTATCAGCTTTTCAAATTTCTTTGAGCCTGCAACATTGGTACGCTCTCCGATATTTACAAAGTTTGTTTCCGGCCTTATTGTTAAAGCTTCAAGGCCGCTTAACTGCATGTAAGTTTTTTTAGAGGGAATTTTTCTAGGCTGATATTTTTTAGTTATTTCAGCAAAATGCTTTATATGCTCGGGGGTAGTTCCGCAGCATCCGCCGACAATATTTACAAATCCTTCTTTTGCATAATCTTCCAGTATGCAGGACATTGCATCAGGTGTTTCATCATACCCGCCGAATTCATTAGGCAGTCCGGCATTAGGATATAAGCTTGTATAAACATTTGCTATTTCCGATAATTCCTGTATATGCGGGCGCATTTGTGCTGCGCCAAGTGCGCAGTTTAATCCGACGCTTAATAAATTTCTTGTATGTGCAATTGATATCCAGAATGCCTCGTTTGTCTGGCCGGAAAGTGTTCTGCCGCTAAGATCAACTATGGTACCGGAAATCATAATCGGAATCTGCCTGTTAATTTCACGGCATAGCTCCATAATTCCGAACAGGGCTGCTTTAGCGTTTAAAGTATCAAATATGGTTTCAACAAGTAAAATATCCACGCCGCCGTCAACTAATCCCTTTGCCTGCTCTTTATATGCTTGATGCATCTGCTCAAACGTAGCAGCCCTGAAACCAGGGTCGGTTACAACAGGGGAGATAGATAACGCTTTATTCGTAGGGCCCATTGCACCGGCCACAAATCTTTTAAGGGATGAATCCTTTTTATTATACTCGTCGGCACATTCTCTTGCAAGTACTGCCGCATTGCGGTTTATTTCATAAACGAGGTGCTCGGTCTGATAGTCCGCTTGTGAAAAAGAATTACTGTTAAAAGTATTAGTGCCTAAAATTTCAGCGCCTGAATCTAAGTAGGCACGGTGGATATCTTTTATTATATCCGGCTGTGTAAGGCAAAGAATGTCGTTGTTACCCTTTAAGTCATGCGGATGATCCTTAAATAAATTACCCCGGAAATCTTCTTCACTAAGTCTTAGCTTTTGAATCATAGTTCCGCGGGGGCCGTCTAAGAGCATGATTTTTTTTGATAATATATTTTTAAGCGTTTCTAATACAGTGGCCATTATTCAATAATCGATAATTTTTAGATAATATTTGTTTAAGCAGTAAAATATATAGCTTAAATAACACAGTGCTAATATAATTACATATTTTACATTGTTTTATCTTTGTAAAGATTTACAAATATAATTAAATTGGGTTCTATTAAAAAGATTATTAGTAAGTAATAAGGTGTTGATATGATAGTAGTTACCGGAGGTGCTGGTTTTATTGGCAGTGCAATAGCATGGCGTTTGAACGATCTTGGCAGAAACGATATTATTATAGTTGATGAACTCGGCCTTGATGAAAAATGGAAAAACCTTGTTGCGCTTAATTACAGTGATTTTATAAACAAGAATGACTTTATTAAACTTGTTGAATCAAATACAAATCTTGGCATAGATGCTATAATTCACATGGGGGCCAATTCTTCTACAACCGAAAAAGATGCGGATCATCTTATCAGCAACAACTATGAGTATACAAAAAAACTTGCTAAGTATTGTATTCAAAATAATGTAAGATTTATTTATGCTTCCTCTGCAGCTACTTATGGGGACGGCGCGCTCGGTTTCAAAGATGATGAAACAATTTGCCAGTCGCTAAAGCCTTTAAATATGTACGGCTATTCTAAAAACTTATTTGATATCTGGGCAATTAAACAGGGTATTATGGATAAAATAGTCGGTGTAAAATATTTTAATGTATTCGGGCCAAACGAATATCATAAAGGAGATATGCGCAGTGTTGTTCATAAGGCTTTTGGACAAATAAAAAGCACCGGCAAAGTTAGTTTATTTAAATCCGGACATCCCGACTATAAAGACGGTGAACAAAAACGCGATTTTATTTATGTAAAAGATGCCGTAGACATGACGTTGTTCTTTCTTGATAAAAAAGACAAAAATGGAATATACAATGTCGGCTCAGGCAAAGCGCGTACATGGAATGACCTTGTAACGGCAATTTTTAATGCGATGAATAAACCGGTTAATATTGAATATATTGATCTTCCGGCACATCTTGCGGAGAAGTACCAGTATTTTACAGAAGCGGGGATAGATAAAATAAAGAGGGCCGGTTACCCGCATCCAACAACTTCATTGGAAGATGGAGTAACCGATTATGTAAAGAGTTTTCTGTTAACAGGAAAACATTTGGGTGCATAATGTGAAAAAAAGTTTATCTGCTATTAATTTAATTAAAAGGAATATCATCCTCTTCATCTGAGTCTTCTTCTTCATCAAAGTCGAAGTCTTCTTCATAAAAATCTTCATCTTCAGGCGGTTCCTCTTCCAGGAAGTCTTCATCCTCTTCGAACTCATCCTCATCCTCTTCTTCCTCGTCGTCAAAGTTATCGTCGTCATCTTCGTCTTCGAACTCATCCTCTTCTTTTTTGCTTTTACGCCTGCCGAGATAAATCCTATTTAAATTTTCCTGTCCTTCACCTGTTTCAGGGTTATTTGCCTGTAACTGTTCTTCTATTAAATCTTCAGTATTCGATTTAAATGATTCTTCAGGATTACTCATCATGTTTTCCATTACAATCGGTCTCCTATTGAATTATTAAATTAAAGCTTGTCATAAAAATAAAAATTTGTATAGCAATATTTCTAAAATATTTTTAAATGCAAAATATATTTATTGTTGTATTTAAAATAAAAATAAATTATCATCACTTAATAAAACTTAATTTAGTAATTCAATAGTGTCAATACATTTGTTCGTCATTTAGAAAAAAAATAAATATGAAATTAGCTACTTTGTGCTATGTGATTGATCCGAAAAACGATACAACATTAATGTTGCACCGCATAAAAAAAGAAAATGATGTTCATGAGGGGAAATGGAACGGATTGGGCGGAAAGTTTGAAGATAATGAAACGCCGGAAGAATGTGTGATAAGAGAGGTTAATGAAGAATCCGGTTTGATTATCAAATCTCCCAAACTGCATGGATTTATTACATTTCCGCTGTTTGACGGGAAAGACGACTGGTATGTCTTTGTTTTTACTGCAAATGAATTTACAGGAAAATTAATTGATTCCGATGAAGGGGTGCTTGACTGGATTCCTAATGGGAAAGTTACGGATTTAAATTTATGGGACGGCGATGCAATATTTCTAAATTGGCTTAAGGAAGATAAATTTTTTAGCGCTAAATTTACTTATATTGAAGGGAAGCTGGGGAAATATTCCGTTAATTTCTATTAGAATCTAATTATGTCGATGATCCCTGTAGTAGTCCTTACAATAGTTCTTTTACTTATTGCAATAAGACAAGTTGGAAATATCCGGCTGCAAATATGGCAGATTATGCTGGGCGGCGCTTTAGCTGTTTTGTTAACCGGCCGGATTTCCCCATCGGCAGCGTTAATATCTGTAAACTTTGATGTTATTTTGTTTCTGTTCGGAATGTTTGTTGTTGGTGAAGCATTAGAAAAAAGCGGCTACCTGTCTTATATATCATATAATTATTTTAAAGGCTGCAAAACAACAAGTTCTCTTTTGCTTTTAATTATTTTAGGAATGGGGTTCCTTTCCGTATTTTTAATGAATGATACAGTTGCAATTATAGGCACGCCTGTGGTATTAATGCTTGCTGAAAAGAATAACCTTCCTGCAAAACCATTGCTGCTTGCTCTTGCATTTGCCGTTACAATAGGCAGTGTGATGAGTCCTCTTGGCAACCCGCAGAACTTATTAATTACTGTCAACAGTCATGTAAACAACATATTTGCTGAATTTGGAAAATACCTTGTTATACCAACATTAGTCAATTTATTTTTAGTCTTTCTTCTTCTAAAGGTGTTTTATAAAGATTCATTTCATAAAGAAGTAATTATACATAAGCCGGAAAAAATACAAAACGAAAAGTTAGCATTGCTCTCCAAATTTTCTCTGGGGCTTGTACTCATATTGGTTATATCCAAAATCATTCTCCTGTTTTTAAATGTCCCGGTTGATTTCAGATTAACCTATATTGCACTTGCCGCTGCGCTGCCCATAATAATTTTCAGTAAAGAAAGAATTGAGATAATAAAACGCGTAGATTGGCACACTCTTATTTTTTTCATATCAATGTTTATTTTGATGCAATCTGTATGGAATACGGGAATTTTCCAAAATTTAATAAGCAAAACAAATGTTAATATCATGTCTGTTATTATGATCTTGGCAATCAGTGTAATATTAAGTCAATTAATTTCGAATGTCCCGCTTGTTGCTTTATATTTACCGCTGCTTCTTACTTCAGGCGTATCTTCCAAAGGGTTAATGGCTCTGGCGGCAGGAAGCACAATAGCCGGAAATCTTTTTATTCTGGGAGCCGCAAGTAATATTATAATTATTCAAAATGCAGAAAAAAGGAAGAGGGAAACAATATCATTTGTCGAATTTTCTAAAATCGGGATTCCTCTTACAATCATAAAGGGTCATAGGATTTTTAGGTGGCAAAAGAAAAGGTTAAATTAGGTAAAATCAGCTGAAAGGGAAAAGATGAAGGAAAAGCTAAAAGAATTAGCAGAATTGTTATTGCCGGAAGGGATATTAGAATATTTTGAGTATGAAAG
>JARLHB010000276.1 GCA_031292465.1 Ignavibacteriaceae bacterium | reverse complement strand
TTTTGTTCTGAAATATCAATTAATAATCCCCGTATGCCTACAGTTTTACCCCCTCTGATAACTAAATTTGAAAATATCATGCAGGAAAATTTACTGCCGTCGCGCCTTATTGCGGTATACTGGTCACCGGCTGCAATGCCTGTTTTAATTAATTTAGCAAAATTATCCATTACTTTTTTCTTATCATCCGGCAGAATATAATCGAAGATGCATATTTCCTTTTTTAAGTCTTCTTCAGTAAATCCAAACATTTGATGGCCGCTCATATTTCCGAAAGTAAGTACTCCTGTTAAATCGGCTTCAAAAACAACCTGAGGCAATAAATCTGCAAGCTCTTTATAGTCCATTTGACTTTCAAGTGCGGATTTTTCAGCTGCTTTTTTCTCAGTTATATCCCTGATTATACTTTGATAATATTTCTTCCCCTCTACCTCGATAATTCTTGTACTGACTTCGGCAAAGAAATTTGTTCGGTCTTTTCTAATTTGCAGCGTTTCGAATGGATTATCCAATGAAATTGAATGGTCATTTCCAGACCGGCCCAAAAGATCTTTCTCTTTTTTATTGCATAAATCTTTATTATTTAATTTTAGCATTTCATGTTTTGGGTAGCCGTAAGTTTCCAAAGCTTTATTATTTGCATCTATTACTTTTTCATCTTCATTTAATAATAAAATAATATCATTGGCATATTTTGTAAGGTTGTTTAGATGTTTTATCAGCGTATCAATTTCAAGCATTGAAGCCTGAATTGTATGAGCATACCTTTTAATAAGGAAGTAAAGAATGAGCGCTGTTGTAAGAATGAAGGCCCACCCCTTTATGGTAGAAAGCCGATATACTATGTCCGGGTCTTTTACGAAATTATACACAAGGGAATCTGAATAGAAAATCCAGATCCCTCCGAAGATCATATATATTATGATTGTTTTGAGGGCGACTATATTACTTTTAAGTTTGTTTGCGTTTTGCATACCATACCTAATGATAATTTGTTATTTCATTAGTCATGTAAGAAAGAGTTATTTGTTCCAAAGTTTTAAGATTAAATGAATACGCCTCTCTTACGATACTTAACTGTAAACAGGATAAAATATTTTGTATTTTCTTTAAAACCTTAATGTGCATAGAATATATTATTCTAAAAAGAGAAATTATTAAGATAATTTGAAGATAAAACATCAATATCTTTGACAAATTTACAACTCATTTATATTAACAAATATGCTTTAATGTTGAAAACACAAGCAAGTCTGTTTAAAATAGTTCCAATAAAAGAGTTAATCTATAGTCTGATTAAAAATGATTGTAAATATTGAACCTGAACCTTTTTTGCTCATCACGTTTATTTCAGCGTCAATAAGTTCTACATATTTCTTTACCAGGGCCAAACCTAATCCATTACCTTCAAATTTCCGGGAGTAACCGGTTTCTTCCTGTGTAAAAGGAAGAAATAATTTTGGTATGTATTCTTCTGAAATGCCTATCCCTGAATCTATAACATCGGTGCACAATTTACCATCACGCTCGTAAACTTTTACTTCGACCTTACCCTCAAGCGTATATTTAATTGCATTCCCAATAAGATTTTGAAATATCTCTCCGACAATATAGTCGTCCGCTAAAATTTTCGATTTGTTTGTTCCGGATGTAAAAAGCAAAGTGAGATTTTTACTTTTAGCTGAGAACTCAAATTCTTTAATTAATTCAGCAATTATTTTTTGTAGATCTATCGGGCTGAATTGAAGATCAACATAACCGCTTTGGACAGCCGCCATATTTAAAATAAGGTCCAATGTTCTAAGAAGCCTTTTACCTGCTGAATCGATTGAATTAAATGATGAGTCAATGTAATTATCTAATTTACCTGCAAACTCTTCTCTAATAAAAGAATTATAACTAAGAATAATATTTATAGGCGATCTTATTTCATGCGACATTTGAGCAAGAAATTCCGACTTAAGCCTGTCGGATTCTTCCGCTTTTTCTTTAGCTTTAATCAGCTCTTTCTCTATATTTTTCTTTTCTGTAATATCTTCTTTTATAGCTAAGAAGTGGGTTATTTTACCCTGTGTGTCTACAATAGGTGATATGGAAACGGACTCCCAATAAAGTTCCCCATTCTTTTTCTTGTTGTGAAATTCGCCGCGCCAGGTTTCATTCTTCAACAAAGTATCCCAAAGCTTTTTATAATCATGGTCGTTTGTTTCACCAGATTTAAGAAAGCGGGGATTTTTGCCGATAACTTCTTCAGAAGTGTAACCGGTCAATGCGGTAAACATTGGATTTACATATTCCAAATCACCGAATATATTAGTTATCATTATTGAATTAGGGCTCTGTTCAACTGCGCGGGATAACTTTCGTAATTCGCTTTCAATTTGTTTTCTGTCGGTTATGTCGATAATTATGCCACGAAGCCCTATTGGTTGATTGTTATTTAGCACTACAGTAGAAAAAAGTAAAGCCGGAAAAGTTGTACCGTCTTTTCTTAATGCGATTAATTCACTTTCTTCAGTTTCCTTTTCCTCGGTGGCTTTTTTTAAATATTCAACCATTCTGGGGAGTTCATTCGGCATAAGCATTTGGCTTATATTAAGCCCTTTTTCAAAATCTTCTACTTCATATCTGAATGCTGTAAAACTTGACTGATTTACGAACAAAATATTCCCATTAAGATCTATCTCGAAAACTGTTTGAGGAAGAAAATCTGCCAGTTCTCTATACTTTTTCTGGCTCTCCTGAAGAGTCCT
>JARLHB010000275.1 GCA_031292465.1 Ignavibacteriaceae bacterium | reverse complement strand
GCTTAAACTCACGGTCATATCTTTTCCTGGCTTTTGACTCTGACATAATTATTGCTCCTATATTTTTTATATTAATATAGTTGCTTTTCTATTTGTCTACAATATGGGGTACAATTCAATGACCAGTCTTAATAAAGGTATACTCAATGGCAAATGGGCTGTATGGTATACAGCCGATGATGCTCATAATATAAGATTTTATTGTCAATATTTTGATGGGGAAGGTAGTGGCACCTGAGGAGAACCAAAGATGCAGATACAATTATTTCGAAATGGATTAAAGGTAAAGATGCGTTAGGGGCACTACACTAGATAAGGTCATTGATTACTTGTGAAATATTTATTTAAGCACGGAGTTTTGGATAAGGACACTCCACTAATTTTGGCTTGTGTTTATTCGTTCGGACTATCTTAAGAAGATATTACGGATTGTTAAAACAACAAGCATATAATTCACAGCCATTGTTTTTGTTATTTGTTTTGCAGCTAGAAAGTATTCACGAACGGATGTTGTAAACGGGTACTTGTGCATTTTAGTAGGATGAGTAAGACCCCAAAGACTTACGTAAAGTGTTTTCATATTGTTTGCTTTGTAGTGAAGATTAATTAGTGTTTCTACCCCAAAACGTGTTTCTCGTATTTGTTCTATCAAAGAGTAAACGTCTTTACGGAATAGCGCACGTTCACCCGCTAAAGGTATGAATGGATTCAAATGATAGTCTATAACATTTTCTGTCGGTTGTCCGATGACCATATTTGCTTTTCCCTCTAACAAGGGTTGTATAAGCTGTTGGATATATTCAACCTTAAAATTCGTTAAATCAGCATCCACAAAAACAAGCAAATTATTTTGCGCATTCGCAATGCCTTCAGCCATTGCAAATCCTTTTCCTTTATTTTCGGGTAGTTCAATGATTCTCAACTTAGTAAGTCCTATGAACTTTTCTAAAACTATTGAGGTACCATCAGTTGAACCGTCATTTACAACTATAATTTTATCTAACTCAATGCATTTTAGTAATGTTTCTAAAATGCCTCCAATAGTTTGTTTCTCATTATAAGCGCACATGATTGCAGTAGCATTATTATTATTGTGTTCCATAAGTTCCCTATTGTTTTATTAAAAATATCATAGTTTTTGGGCTGTTATTTTTAAGAAAGAGAATTAGTCCAGTAATTAGCATAACTTCACCTAAGAAGAATATTTTCCATTGAAAACCGGGATTTGATTCTTCAAGAAGATTTATTGTGTAAGCATTCCATAAAAATGAAATAAGAATGATAATGCAGCCAAGAATTGTTAATATCAGATGTTCGTTTTCAACTTTTAGAGTATAACCTTTGTTTTGAAGATATATACTTAACACCGAAGCGATAATCATAGTAAACGAAACGATAATTGGTGCAAGAATCGGTCCAACCCAAGGAATAGGGATTAGGAAAAGAATATCATTTTGAAATATAGAAGCGGGCCAATTCAAAAATATTTTAAGCCATACGTAATAGAAAATATCCCAAATACCAAAACAAAAAATGAAATAGAAAAATCTTTCTATGCGGGTTTTCCCGGATAAATAACCTATTACAACAAGCATTACTATAGTTGAAAATTCCCTGCCATATTCAATAAGGAATGTACTTATTGGCATTATCTTTAAAGAGAATTGAAAACCTTCCGGATAAAAAATCATTCTCAAATAAACAACTACAGCAGCTTCAAGGTAAGCCATCGCTATACTGAAAACAGCAATCAAAATGAATTTCTTTACTGATGATTTTAGTAAAATCATAATCTTAACTTATTTTGCAGTTGAAAAATGTTCTCACCTAGTATTTTATTAACATACTCCCCCAAGTTAGTCCGGCACCAAATCCAGCCAAGACAATAATGTCTCCCTTATTTAGTATATTTTCTTTTCGCGCATCAAACATAGCTATAGGAATTGAAGCGGCTGAAGTATTTGCATAACGATCAATATTTATATAAAATTTTTGAATTGGTATGTTTAATATTACTGCAGCCGCCTCTATTATTCTTCTGTTAGCTTGATGCGGAATTACAAGGTCAATATCCTCGTTTGTTAATCCGTATTTTTTTACGACTGTCGTAATAGTTGCCGGCAAAATATTAACACCAAACTTGAATATTTCTTTACCATTCATTGTTATAAAATTCTTTTTCCCTTTCAAAATGTTTTCATCTCTGTTAACTGATCCGCCTCCAGCGAGCATCAGCCATTCTCTTGGCGGATTACCATTCGCACCCAAATTAAAGCCAAGAATCTTAGCGCCATTACTATTTTGTGATACCACAACAGCACCTGCTCCATCGCCAAAGAGAACGCTTGTGTTCCTATCACTCCAATCGACGTATTTTGTAATTGTCTCTGCACCTATAACTAAGACATTCTTCATTGTACCGTTTATTATGAATTGATGTGCAATAGATAACCCGTATATAAATCCTGAACATGCCGCAGAAATATCAAATGCTGATGCATTATTTGCTCCAATATTTTTCTGTACTCTGGTTGCAGTAGAAGGCAGCATCATATCCGGTGTAAATGTTGCTACAATGATCATATTTATTTCGTTAGGGCTGATTCCTGCATCTTCTATGGCCGATAAAGAAGCTTTTGTTGCTAAATCTGATGTAGCTTCTTCTTTGGCCGATATATAACGCTTTTTTATACCCGTTCTACTAACGATCCATTCATCTGTAGTATCAACCATTTTCTCTAAATCTTTGTTTGTTAACATTTGAGAAGGAAGATAAGAGCCAATTCCAGATATGTACGAATTTGAATTTTCCATCTAATTATCAATCCTTAAAATTTCTTTAGAATCTGTTGTTCTGAAAGCTACTGCATTTCAGTTTGTGTAAAAGCCGTGATAGTATAAAGAAGAATAGCCGCTAGTAAACTAGACGGGTGACAATATTTTCTTAACATAATTTTTCTTCTCCTATTTCATTCTTAGAATTGTAACGAATAAATAAACGAGATTACGGCTAACTCGTTTGGCGGTTAATTTATTTTCAACCAAATACGCTGAATAATGTTTTATTTTTCCAAAAGTATCGAACAATGGTTTAGTGAGTTTTCCGGATACAAAAAGATTATAGCTAAAAGTTGCCATCACAATTCCGCTGAAAGAATCAATAAGAAAATGTTTGCGTATCATGAGTGTCGAAAGCGCAATCCCGCTTGCCCATATTAAATAAAGCATGCCAAGTTTCTTTCTGTAATGTTTGATTCCAAAAGCCATGGTAAAAGATAAACTGACGTGTAAGCTGGGGAAAGTGTTATTAGGAACGTCGGAGGCAAAACACCACTTTAAAAATCTTGTAGTAAAAGTATTAGCTTCAAATGAAGGAACCGGATAATTAGCTGGGAAAAAATAAAATAATGGATAGGTAAATAATAATGCCCCAATAATTGATGCAATTATTCTATCAAATGATTCTTCCGTTCTTAAAAAGAATACAGAAATAATAATTACAAAATAAAAGGACACATAGAGATACACCATTTCTGGCACAAAAGGGAAAAGTTTATCTAAATCAGTGAGTAAATTAAAATTATCATTAACATGATGTGTGCTTACATAATTATATAATGCTGTGTGCATTATATAAATAAGCCCAACAATAAATATTCTCTTAATATTGAGTGCGGTTAATGTAATTTTATTGAGATTGTCCAATTTAACTACTCTATTGTATATACTATATTTTAATGTAACTCAGAAATCCATCTTCTTAGAAGGTGGATACTTTAATCAAACCATATTGAACCAATGTTAATTATACCAGATCACAATTTTTTAATTGTCTATTAGCAGTTACATAACCAATTTCAATTAATTCTTTCGCTTTGCTGAATTCAAATACTTTGAATTCACCTGTATCCGGCTCAATAAGAATATCCGGTTTTGCTACTTGCATTGTTAAATCGCTTATCTGAACTTGAACAATGATGAACATTTGGTATAAAACGCTCCATAATTTTGGATCTGGAGTTTTTTCTTTTGAGTTATTATTCAAATAATTTAGCGGATGCTTAATAAAGTATTGTACCTTTTCATTTAATGATAAGTCTTTAACATTATTATTTATCTTGGTAATTTGCTTGTCATTATCTTTACCGATTCCGTAAGTACTGAATCTCCTCAGATTTACAGCAATTACTTTATCCATTTGCATTTTCTTTACAATATCAACTGGTGTAGGATTTATCAATCCACCATCAACAAGCTTGTACTTGCCTATGGTTACCGGTGAAAAAAGTATTGGAACCGAAATACTAGCCCTTATAGCTGTAAGGAGATCACCTTTTTCAAGCACTAACATTTTGCCGGTTTTAATATCAGTAGCTACCGCCGAGAAAGGAATTTTAAGATCAGCAAAGGTTTTATTTCCAAACAGCGTACTTAAAAATTCTGATAAATAATTTGTATTCACAAGAGAGGATAAAGAAAGAGTGGGCGAAAATATTTTTGCCATAAGTTTCCAATTAGTTTGTAAAGCAATTTTTTCGATTTCCTCAGCAGGCGTTCCAATTGCATAGGCTCCACCTATTAGAGCACCTATACTGCTGCCTGAGATATAATCTATTTGTATACCCTTTTCTTCAATTGCCTTTAGAACACCAATATGGGTTAGCCCGCGTGCAGCACCGCTGCCGAGTGCCAATCCTATTTTAGGCTGTTTATTTTTATGCTCGACATCCTTTATCATTTTAAGCTTCCTTTTTATTTATATTTTCTGAATAATATGTTTAATTTTTTCAGCCGCTTGTTGGATTTCATCTTTAGTTAATCTTCTGTTATTTAAATCTAATTTTACAGGCTCTCCAAAAACAATTTCTAGTTTCCCCGGTTTAGGAAATCTTTGACCGTTCCCGAGTAATTTTTCGGTTCCTTTAATTTTAACCGGAATTACCGGCACATTAAATTGAAAAGCAATTCTCATGAAACCGTTATTAAATTCGCTCGGATCTCCGTTGTGATAAATCCTTCCTTCCGGAAAAATTATTAGTAATCTTCCGCTTTCAAAAATGCGTTTTGTCCCAGTTATTAATTCTCTGTTCATCTTTTCAGTTTGAACTATAATACCGCCCACACATTTTAGGTACCAGCGTTTTATTTTGTTGTTAAAAACACTTTCCTTTGCGTATGCAGAAAGTCTTCTATTTATAGTTACTGCAATTAAAGGTGCATCTAATAAACTGATATGGTTTGAAGCTAAGATAGCCGGCCCTTCAGCCGGTATATTTTCTTTTCCTTTCACCTTAATATCAAACAAAATGAAAAAAAAAGTTTTTAAAACAAATATTGTTAAGTAGTAAACCATTTTATTACATATTATAATTTTCCTGACCGTATAATACCAATGAGCAACCAAATACCTAAAATAGTAGCAAAGCTAAAGCCGGCAATACCCATTATAGGATAGCTCCAAAGAAGGGGGCCTTTTCTAAGATGAATAATTAAAGACGAACCTATTACTAGAGCTGCAATAATTATTGCAAAGGAAAGACGGTTGCTTGAACGATCAATTTCTCGGGAAAATTCTTCTAGACCGTTATGTTGAAAATTAATTTTAATTTTGTCCATACGAACTTTGTAAAGAATACTATTTAAATTATCCGGTAAACTTTTTAATAAATCAAAACTATCTTCTACCGTTCGGATTAATGAACGATATCTAATAAAAGGATTTGATTTATTAAAAAAACCTTTTTTTACAAAAGGCACTAAAAGTTCGGACATATTAAATTGAGGATAAATATACCTACCTACTGCTTCGGAAATTGCAAGTGTACGTCCTATTATTACAATATCTTGTGGCAGATTAATTTTATTAGTGCGGATTAATGCTATTAACTCATTTATCAGTTTAGATATATTTAATCTATTTAAAGGTATCCCATAATAATGATCTAAGCATTCCATTAAATCTCGTTGTAAGTCATGTTTGTTTATTTGTTCTTCAACAATGCCTAGATGAATTAAAGTTCTTGCAATTTCATGAGTATCCTTGCTTAT
>JARLHB010000274.1 GCA_031292465.1 Ignavibacteriaceae bacterium | reverse complement strand
ATTTCATATTAAATAATTGAAGTTACGCAGAATTGTACTGCGAAACCAACCTACCGGCAGGCGCTGTTTCGCAAATTAGTATGTAGCTTTTTTACAATAAAAGAAGCGAATCAGCGATTCGCTATACAAAAGCATTGTTTTGTGTAACTTCAGTTAGATAATAGAAATTCTACAAAAACACCTGCTTTTAAGGCAAATTTAATTTCACGTCGTCCGGTAAATACTATTTCCATTATTTACTCCGAATCGTTAACTTTACACGCTTTAATTCCTTTTTTATTTATTATTATATTTGATGACTGATAAAATAGAATATATAATATTTGTTGCCTTTAGTTATCTATTTAAACTACTTGGCATTAAAATATCCAGAAAATTTTCATCTCTTCTTGCAGTAACTTTCTTTTATATTATTCCAATCCGTAAAGACACCACTATTGAAAATCTCTCGAATGCTTTCCCGGAATGTTCACCCGAAGAGATAAAAAAACTTGCATACAAATGTTATAAAAGTTTTGCTACCACTCTTGTGGAGATGTTATCAATTCCATGGATGACCAAAGAAGAAATTATTAAATCGGTTAATTGCACAAATATTGATTTTGTAAAAGAAAAGTATAATGAACAAAATGGCCTAATATTACTGACGGCTCACTACGGCAACTGGGAGTTCATGGCTTTGTCGATAGGGCTGCAGTCAGGTATTCCGTTCTCGGTTGTTATTAAACCTCAAAGGAACGATTATGTTTCCGATTGGTTAAATAGGGCAAGGTGTAAATGGGGCAATAAAATTGTACCCCTTGGTATTTCAATCAGGCAGGTTTACAAAGCATTAAAAGAAAAGAATATAGTGGCTATGGTTGCAGATCAGCGCGGACCTGCAGATGGAGACAGGGTTATTCTTTTCGGCAGGAAAGCGGCAGTTTACTCCGGGCCGTCGGTACTTGCATTAAAAACAAAAGCCCCAATATTATATGCAATACCTGTAAGGCAGCCGGATTATTCATATGTCTGTGAATTCCTTGAAATAAGGACAGATGATTTACCCGAAAATGATAAAGATAAAATCAATATACTTAATCAACGGATGACGGACTTGTTAGAAAGTTATATACGCAAACATCCGGAACAATGGTTATGGATGCATAAAAGATGGAAATACTAATTTACATATGGAAAAAATATTAGTAATCCAGACTGCATTTATCGGGGATGCAATATTAACATTGCCGATGATTCAGAAGTTAAAAGATATTCTACCCGATAGTTTGATTGATGTACTTGCAATCCCGTCAACTGCCGAAATTTTTTCCTCTTCTCCAAAAGTGGACAATACGATTGTCCTTGATAAAAGAGGCAAACAGAAGTCAGTCCGGGGTCTCTTAAAATTTATTAAAGAGTTAAAGAAGAACAATTATTCCAGAATTTATTCCCCGCACCGTTCATTCCGCTCCTCATTTATAGTTATGATGCTTGGTGTAAAAGAGACTTACGGATTTACAAAAAGCAGTTTTAAATATGTTTACAGGCACTTAATAAAATATGTCCCGGCCCATCATGAAGTGCAGAGGAACCTGGATTTAATAGGTTTTGAATATAAAGATGACTGGAAGATATTACCGGAAATACATATACCGGATACAGCAGAAAAAAAGATAAATGAGTTTATTTCCGCAAATAAACTTAGCGGCAATATTGCTGCAATTGCCCCCGGAAGCGTTTGGAATACAAAAAAGTACCCTGAAACATATTTTATTGACATAATAAGATATTTCAGAGAAAAGCGATATTCTGTTATATTGATAGGGAGTGAAAAGGATAAAAATTTATGCGATAATATTGCTGGCAGCTTCACGGATGGCGTTATTTCTTCTGCCGGTAATTTTTCTATCGTTGAAACAATCTGCCTTTTGAAGACAGCAAAAATAATTGTTTCAAATGACAGCGCTCCTACACATTTCGGAATGTGTGCAAATATTCCTGTATTGACTATCTACTGTTCAACAGTACCGGAATTTGGCTTTTCGCCTTATAATTTAAAAAGCACTTTTGTAAGTTTGGATGGCTTAGATTGCAAACCTTGTGGAATTCATGGACATGATAAGTGCCCGATTAAAACGTTTATTTGCGGGGCTAATTTAAAGCCGCAGATAGTTATTTCGAAAATAGAGGAAATGATAAATGATATTGTCTAAAGATGCTGAAATGCTTAGTATTGATGAAAATATGGATGCAGCAGTTCAGAAAGCTAAGAAATTATTTTTAGAAGGTTCGGTCTTTGTATATCCAACAGATACAATTTATGGCTTTGGCGCAAATCCTTTTAATGAAGATGCAGTTAGAAAAATAGATGAGATTAAAAATCGTGAAAATGATAAGCCGTATATAATGCTTGTGGATTGTATTGAAACTCTGCTAAAGTATATAGAAATTAAATCGGAGAAGCATTTGGATTTCCTTTTCTCCATCTGGCCCAATCCGGTTTCGGTAGTCTTGTCATTAAATTCAAAAACCACCACGATATTAGGCGCTGAGACTGCTGCATTTAGGATACCGAATAACAGATTTTGCCTTAAACTTGCGGGTGAACTTAAGATGCCGTTAATCTCTACAAGTGTAAACCGGAGCAATCAGCCTCCTATTGTTGAAGCAAGTGAAATTTATGACGAATTCTCTTCGGAAATAGAAGCAATTTTCTATACCGAAAAAAAATCCTTTTGTTCGGCTTCTACTCTTATTGATTTAAGTGATTCAGTACCTGTTTTGTTAAGAAGCGGAAAAGTTAAATTTGAAGATATACTTAATAAATTCAATAAATGTTAAAATAATTATATAATAAGAAAACAGAATTAATGAAATTGAATCTTAATAATATAAAATTTCTAAAAAGCTTAAAGAAAATAACAAACGTTTCAGTAGTTGTAATTCCGCATGGCGCTGGTGTTGATACCAAATCTCATCAATTTACTCTTTCCAAAGCATTGGTTATTGTGGGTGTGTATTCCCTTGTCTTTTTCTTATTAGGATTCTTCATCCTGAATCTTACCCCGGTAAGGGGATGGGTTTTTCCGGGGAACTCCACTTTAAATCCCGCCGAAAAGAAATTGATAACTGATTTGAACCAAAGGCTTATTTTTATAACATTTGAACTTGAAAAACTGAAGTCAACCAACCAGCAGTTAAAAGACGCCATATTGCTTGGCGATTCAACATATATTGATTCTTTGAATAAGGCAAATTCATCAGGGAACAAGAAAAACAACCCCTACGGCGGCAGTATTTTTTATGTAATTGAACAGCTTCTTTCCGGGGGGCAGGCTCAAAATTCAGGCTATATCCGCTTTTCGAAACCGGTTAACGGTTATATAAGCAGGGGCTTTAACCCGGAAAATGGCCATATGGGAATAGACTTTGTTATTAAATCCGGTACGCCGGTTTATTCTGCCGCAGGCGGATATGTGATTTTTGCAGATTATACTGTAAATGACGGGCATATGATGATAATTGCTCATTCTGACGGATACATTACAGTTTACAAGCATTGTTCATCATTACTTAAGAAGGCAAGAGATGTTGTTGCTGAAGGTGAAATGATAGCGTTAAGCGGAAACACCGGCGAGCTGTCTTCAGGCCCTCATCTTCACTTTGAAATATGGAAGAATGGAAAACCGGTGGACCCACAGAGTCTTTTATCAAATAATCAATAGGAGAAATTATAGTGAAAAATAATAATAATACAAGCATTGCTAAGGATTCCGTTACTATTATCAGTGAAGGTGTAAAACTTGACGGAAATCTAAATAGTAAGGGTAATATACGTATTGACGGTATTATCAATGGTGATGTCCGGGCTGATGGTAATATTACAATAGGAGAGCATGGCGAAATAACCGGTGAAGTAAAAGCTCAGGTTATAACTGTCGGCGGAAAAATAACCGGTACTGCCGTTGCCAATGAGAAAATTGTTCTGGAATCTTCGGCAAACCTGAAAGGGGATTTAGTTACTAAAATTTT
>JARLHB010000273.1 GCA_031292465.1 Ignavibacteriaceae bacterium | reverse complement strand
TCCATACTGCCCAGTAAAATCTTCATGATGAAGATGGATCCAGTCATACTTAGATAAATCGCCGCGGAAAATTTCATCATTCCAAATTCTTGTATAAGGGATTTTTGCATAGTCTAATGCAAGGGTAACTGCATCATCCCAGGGATGAAAGCTTGGGGGCACATAAACGGCAATCTTAGGCGCTTTCTCTAATCTTACAACAGCCATATTGTTATCATCTGCCTGCACCGAAGAATAAATATCTGCCGCCTGAGAAGTTTCAAGTTCATCAAATGCTACGTTCTCAATACGGCATTCGTTAGCCGTCATGTCTGAATAATCAAACATAAAAGAACCGCCCCGGTAATTTAAAAGCCAGTCTGCTTTTTCTCCTCGTTCAAGTACATGATATGTAACCCCGTAAGCTTTTAAATGATCGGTCTGTTTCAAATCCATGTAAATCAAAATTTTTGACTGGGAGAATACAACTAAAGGGATAAAAGAAAGGATAACTAAAAGTTTTTTCATTTTACTTTTATAAAGCGTAGTAAATAATAATTGAAGCCATATTCCTGCACAATATTTAAAAGGCAGGAATACTTTTTCGGGGTAATATTAAGCTGATTTCCTGTCTGACTCAAGGTAAATCGGTTCGGCGCCTTTTTCTACCACATCCCTGGTAACAATGCATTTTTCAACATTTTCCCTGTCCGGTAAATCATACATTATATCCAGCATAAAATCTTCCACAATAGAACGAAGCGCCCTCGCACCGGTTTTACGCTCCTGCGCCCTTGTAATAATAGCGTCAATTGCCAGCGGGTCAAATTCCAGTTCGATATTTTCCAGCATAAATAATTTTTTATACTGCTTCAATATTGCATTTTTAGGTTCAACCAAAATACATTTTAACGCATCTTCCGAAAGCGGCTGAAGCGGGGCAATAATTGGAATTCTTCCAATTAATTCAGGTATTAAGCCAAAGCGGAGCAGATCATCCGGAAGGATATGTTTAAGCATATCTTCATCTTCTGTTTTGCTCTTCAATGATCGCGCGGCAAAGCCCATTCTATTTTTATTTATCCTGGCTGCAATAATTTTATCAATTCCTTCAAAAGCGCCGCCGACAATAAATAAAATATTTTTCGTATTTATATTTATTAAGCTCTGTTCAGGATGCTTCCTGCCGCCTTTTGGCGGAACGCCTGCAATTGTGCCTTCTAATATTTTTAATAACGCCTGCTGAACACCCTCGCCGGAGACATCTCTTGTTATTGAAGTGCTCTCGCTTTTACGCGCTATTTTATGAATTTCATCAATGTAAACTATTCCTTTTTGCGCTCTTTCAAGATTGTAATCGGCAGCCTGCAAAAGGTGCACAAGCACAGTTTCCACATCATCGCCGACATATCCTGCTTCTGTCAGGGTTGTTGCATCTGCAATGGCAAAAGGTACATCAAGTATTTTTGCAAGAGTTTGGGCTAAAAGTGTTTTGCCAACTCCCGTAGGGCCAATTAATAAGATATTACTTTTTTCAATTTCAGTTTCATCAAGTTCAAAAAACGATGATTTTGAGTTTATTCTCTTATAATGGTTATAAACCGCAACGGAAAGGACTTTCTTTGCCCTGTCCTGTCCAATTACATATTCATCAAGTGTTTTTTTAATAAGCGCCGGCGTTTGAATTATTGAATTCTTTGTTTTATAAGTATATGCCGCAAGATTATTTTTTAATATATCCACACTGCTGCTTATACAAATATCACATATATAAACATCAGGCCCGGCTATCATACTGCCGACTTCACTGCCGTCTCTGCCGCAAAATGAGCATTTTACTATTTTTTGGTTCTGTTTTTTTGCCATTATTCTATCTTATCGAATGATTTATCTTTTAATTTAACTATTTCAGCACTTGCATCATCAAGATATAACGAGTTGGGGAATTTTGCAAGTAAATTTTCATAAGTCTCTACAGCCTTAGACTTATCATTATAGCTGTATTGGAAAATTTTTCCCAGCAAATATAATGCTTTATCAGCATAAATGTTTTTATTTGCATCATCAGAAATCGCCTTAAATTTAGCAGATGCACTGTCTATATTATTATCTGCTAACTCCATTTCAGCTTCCCGTAAATCCGCCATATTTTGAAGCATCAGCTTTTGGGGCTCCGAAGCCACAATTTGATACTTTTTAGCCGCTTCTTTAAAATTGTCTTGTTCAGCCAGAAGTTCGGCCTGTGCAAAAGTCACAAGGTTAGACGAATCATTTTCGGAAGTGTTCATTAAGAAAGAGAGCGACAACGCATCATTGGCAGAATTATTAGCAAGATTATCCAAAATCCCGCCTAAATACTCTTTAGCTTTTCCAAATTCACCTTTAAAGAAATATATCCTTGCAAGCCGGTATGAGGCTAAGTTCTTCTTTTCAGCCGGGAACCTGTTATTTGTAATAATCTTCAAATAATTTGATGCAGCCCCATCCAAATCGCCCTTAAGCATTGACACTCTTGCTAAGTCCATAAATGCATCCGGCGCATACTGAGAAAGCTGGGAATCGGTTACGAGGTTTTGAAAATATTTTTCAGCTTCCGCCAGATCTTTTTCTTTCAGCTTCAGTTGCCCTATCCTAAGCAAAGCTTCATTGGCTGTTTCTGAAAGCGGATAAATTTTTATAATATCAAGATAAGCCGAGATTATTTTTTCTTCATTAGCTGACTTCCCGGCCTCATTCTTGTAAAAAGGCTTCCATAAAGAAACTTTAGCAGAATTTTCCTCATCCATAAGCGCTTCAAGTGCTTTGGCATATCCAAGTTTTGCCATAGAGATTATTGGTGAGTCCGGATATTTATTTATAATATCGTTAAAAACTTCTGAAGAAATTTTATAGTTTTGATCACTATACATTAACTGTGCAAAATTAAATAGCGGCACACCCTGCGCTTTTTGAATTTCATTTATTTCTTTATAAAGTTCATAAGCTTTGTCAAACGACTTATCCTGCACATAAAGCCTTGCAAGCAGAAACTTAAAAGCAATCTGATCCTCTTTTGAATATTTTTCCAAAACCGGGATTGTTGCCTGCAATGCGCCGGGCTTGGAAACATAACTTAATATTTTGTTTTCAACTATATTTAACTGTTCATTGCTGCGTGATAAAATCAGGCAGTATTCTTCTGCTGCATCTTTATACTGCATGGTAAGTGTATATAAGTTCGCAAGATCAAAAGCAAAGTAAAGGGGGTTAACAGCAATTTCCTGGCCTTTCTTTAAGTACTGAATTGCTTTTTCAAATGCGCGCCTTTCCATTGCATAATTGGCTATTACTCTATAGCCCACTTCGCTTTGAGGGAATTGTTCTAGCCCCTTATCCCATGTATCAAAGGCTTTGTTTTCATCTCCTTTTAAATAATAAGCAGTACCAAGCAAGCCGTATAGATTTATATCAGGATTCGAAATATTCATACGGCCCTCAATCAAGGCAATTGAAGCATCGTAACTTTTTAGCTGGCTATAAACATCATTCAGCGCCTGAAAATATTCATAGTTGCCTGGCTGGCTTTTATGAAGCTCTTCAAGAAGCGTTTTTGCCTTTTCATATTGGGCAACCTGTATATAGCTCTGGGCGAGCATAAACTTATTGTTATCCTCAAATTGCGCAAAGCAAATTCCAGAGATAAGGATTACTGATAAAAAAATTTTCTTCATTATATCTCAAAGATAGTAAAATCTGAAGAGCCTTCAAGGGAAGAAATAATGGGAAGGGGGCAAAATATCTTTGCGTGAGGCTCACCTATACAGTGAGCCTCACACGTAAATTCTAATAGAAGAAATGGAATTGCAGAAGGAATGAATCGTTTTTAACTGAAGGAGTCTCAAACTGGAAACGGTATTGCGGTATTATCTCTACGAAGCTGTAGGGGTAAAAACTAAAACCGACATTTAATCTTGAAACATCATCGTTAGTTACAGATGTGTTCGGGTCAAACCTGTCATACCGGACAACAGCTTCCAAACCCTTAAGTAATACGTAAGAAGCTTCCACCATTTGCGCAGTTGATTTTGTACCTGTAAGTATATAATCCTGCAGCAAATCATATTCGCCAAGCAGCGTAAAATTGCCGATACCGAAGCCCGCAAAACCTCCGAACATATTTACCTTATGCTCGGAAGGGACCTGCGTATAAATAAGAGGCCCCTTAAATATTGAATAGGATCCGCCGAACATTAAGGCAAGCGTGTTTTCAATAACCGGAGTAAATTTTATACTGGTTGTATAAGTAGGATCCGAGTTAAAATTAAGCGAAACCGGGCTGCCAACACTTGCAGTAAACAAAGCAAAGTCGGATATATTAAAACCAGCCTCTACGCCTGTAATGTTATAGCGCGAATCATAGATTGATCCCTGCCTTTGATTCATAGTAAATAAATAGCCCAAATCCCCGCCACGGGTATATGCAGTATGGTCGTCTAACCAGACGCCAAAATCAGGGACAAATGTACCAACTTTTATATAACTGCTGTTAGGAAGTATGTGTGCAACTACAAATCCTTCCCAATTGGCGTTTACAAAATCATAGTTGGCATAAACATCTATGCTGTCCATAATTTTTGCATCGATATATATTGCACCCTGCATTTTTTGAAAAGTTGTTTTTTGCAATTCCTGGGAATAAAGATATTGTGTGCGGTAATCAAACCCTATATCGATGTTTTTCCCGATTTCATTACTCATATTTAATGCATCATCTTTTTCCCGGGGGGAAATCAGTGGTAAAGCACGCAATCCGTAATGCCAGCCGCCTTTGTTCCTCATTTCTCCACCTGTCGGACTTATATGGCAGTCAACACATTGCGCGCCCATTCTTAAAGCAAATCTGGGTATGGCAAACATCCCCCGTGAAATAGCTAAAACAAACAGAAGTATTAATAGGTATTTTGAGTAATTCATACACCTCTCGCTTTATTGATAATTATAATAAATAATAACAAAACGGGAACGAGATCAATTCTAAAAGAAAACTAACTCATTTTTGCAGTTATTGCTTGTGCTATTAAGCATTCTGTTATATAAATGTGCCCTTATTACACAGAGAAGTGCCAATATTCACATTTTGGGGCAGGCTCCAATTATATCAGTTCTGAGATTTTTTAGTACTACTCATTTAAAGAACCCCTGTCGTTTTTCATTGATTAAAACAGCTATCTTCTGTACTTTTAAAGTTCTATATAAAATGATATATGAAAAAAGTTTTAATTTTAGGTTCTACAGGTTCGATAGGTATTAACACTTTAAATGTAATCAGGAATTTCCCTGAAGATTTTGAGATTACTGCTCTTACAGTTAATACTAAAATAGGCCTTCTTGAACCTCAGATACATGAATTTCATCCGGGTACTGTTGTAGTAAAGGATGAAAAACTCGGGATGGAATTAAAGGCCAGAATTGCCGGGGAATGCAACGTCCTTGTTGGTGAGCAGGGACTGATAGATGCAGCAGCAAATCTTGATTATGATATTTTTGTGGGCGCAATGGTTGGCTTTTGCGGATTGGCTCCAACCCTTGAGGCTATTAAACGCGGTAAGATTATAGCCCTTGCAAATAAAGAAACGCTGGTTGTTGCCGGGGAACTGGTAACCAAATTATGCCGTCAATATAATGCAAAACTTCTTCCTATAGATTCCGAACACAGCGCTATTTTTCAGTGCCTGGAAGGCGAGAAAAAAGACCAGGTTGAAAAAATTATTCTCACTGCTTCCGGCGGGCCATTCTTAAATAAAACAAAATCATCTCTGGCAAATGTAACAGTGCAGGAAGCATTAAATCACCCGAACTGGAAAATGGGAGCGAAAATTACAATTGATTCTGCTTCCATGATGAACAAAGGGCTTGAAATAATTGAAGCATACTGGCTTTTCGGCGTTAAGCAGGAAGAAATTGAAGTAGTCATTCATCCTCAATCTATCATACATTCAATGGTTCAGTACATAGACGGTTCGGTTAAAGCACAACTCGGTTTACCTGATATGAAACTGCCTATACAATATGCCTTAACTTACCCGGACAGGCAGGCTAACCAATTCCCGAGGTTAGATTTTGCAGAAATCGGAAATTTAACTTTTTTTCGCCCTGATTTTGAAAAGTTTGAATGCCTTATGCTCGCATATAACGCATTAACGATAGGCGGTACAGCGCCTTGTATTATGAATGCTGCAAATGAAATTGCAGTCCATAAGTTTCTAAATGGGGAAATCAGATTTTCTCATATTCCGCATATTATCTCCACAGCAATGGAGAAGATAGAAAACCATAAATCACCTGATATTGATGCTATTTTCGAATGTGACAAAGAGACAAGAGAATTTGTAATGGCATTGAGTTAGGCTATTTTTAAATGTAAAATATTTCTTAGGCCTGTAAAATCAATTAGTACTTTTTTATGAAGGAGAATTTCAGTTAATGATAGCGAATTATATTATATATTTTATTATCACAATAGTTATACTTGTTCTCGTACATGAGTTTGGGCACTTTGCTGCTGCAAAATTATGCGGAATGAGAGCCGATGTATTTGCAATTGGTTTTGGTAAACGTTTATTCGGATGGAATAAGATAACTGGATTTACCTTCGGAGATTTACCGGAAAATTTTGACGGTCAGGGCAATACGGACTACAGATTAAGCCTGCTGCCATTGGGCGGATACGTAAAAATTGCCGGTATGGTTGATGAAAGTTTTGATACCGAATTTATTGACAAAGAACCCCAGCCTTATGAATTCCGTGCTCGGCCTACATGGCAGAAAATGATTGTTATTTCTGCCGGCGTTATTATGAATCTGCTACTTGCTTTAGTTGTATTCTGGGGTTTTAATTTTTTTCACGGCCAGGCAATTGCAAAGACCACTACTATCTCGTTTGTAGCGCCAAATAGCACTGCGGATTCGCTGGGGTTTGCCTCAAACGACAAACTGCTTACAATTAATGGCAAATCTGTAAATAACTGGGAAGAAGTTAACAAAGGTTTATTTCTTAACAGCTCAAATCAACCCCTTACCATTGAGGTCCTAAGAAAAGGTGTAACTAAGACAATTAATGTCCCGGGATCCAGAATTCCATCTGATGAAAGCAATGAACCGTTTTTAATTCCTGATGGAATCAAACCGGGAATTACTCAGGTTATGTCTAAATCTCCTGCACAACAGGCAGGCATCAAACCTGGCGACCTTTTACTGTCATTAAATAATGTTCCGCTCTATAGCGCACAGCAAACGACTCAAATAATTACCAGCCATAAAAACGTACCGCTTCCCGTGGTAGTACTAAGAGACAAAGATACTCTTAATCTTTCCGTAACCCCCGGTGCAAATGGTTTGATTGGCGTCGGCCTGGGTGAAGCAATAACCGGACAGGTTGTATATCAAAGTTATAGCTTTTTTAAATCTTTTTACTTTGGCGTTAAGGATATAAAGAACATTACCAAAGAGACCTATCAAATGGCAGGCAATGTTATAACAGGCAAGATAGCTTTCGGCAAAGCCTTTGGCGGGCCTGTAGTGATAGCAAAGTTTGCTGCCAAATCTGCTGAAAACGGAATATTTACATTCCTGCGTTTCCTTGCATTACTTAGTTTAAGCCTTGCTATTATAAATATCTTTCCCTTCCCTGTTCTGGACGGAGGACATTTATTAATTATTATTATAGAGGGTATAGCCAGAAGAGAAATTCCAATCAAGATCAAAATCGGAATACAAAATGCCGGTTTTGTTATATTATTGATGCTTATGGCATTTATAATTTATAACGACATAATCAATTTGTAAGACAATTTTTTTAGAATCCCAATATTCCTTAATATTGGGATTCTTATTATACAGGGCTCCTTATTTTTTCCATCCCCGTTCCAAGGATTCTCTTTACAGGGAATTCCCCAAAACCAAACCGCCCACTTTCCGTTCATCCTTGTAAAAATCCATTGATACTATTATTTCCCTGCTTAGTTAAAAATAGATTTAATTTTGCTTATCGAATAGAGATTAGGACTTTTAGTGGTTGACTAATGTATACTCTCTCATTAATTCCCCCTTATATGTTTAAGGGGGAATTAAAATTTTAAAGCTATAGATGTACTGTAAAATTTCAGGATAATGATTTCCTTTTATTATAGATACGATTATATTTAATGAAGAATAATAAACATCATTTAAAAGGTATTGGCGCTGTTACAATTTATCCCGGCACAAATGTGCCAGCAGAAACAAATAGCCGGATGAACAGAAGAAAAGTTTATTGGATATGCCAGTTAACAGGCTGGTCGGTTTTCGCTTTGGTAAATATTTTTTTCAGCCTTACGTTCGGTTATTCTTCATGGCAAAAGACTGTTGAGATAGCTTACCAGTCTTTTGTAGGCATTTCTCTTACTCATATTTTTAAAGACATAATTAAAAAAAACAACTGGCTTAACCTTCCGCTTAAAAATGTTGTACCCCGTATACTGGGAACAAATATTTTAATCGGGATGTTGATGTCATTCATTTTTTTTATGTTTAATTCAGGGATAAATAGTCATCATTTCTTTAATTTCAAAACCTCACTGTTTTTAGTTGATGCGTTCCGTACAACAAGCACGTTTCTTTTGTGGACGCTTATTTACTTTTCAGTACATTATTTTGAAAATTACAGGCAGGTTCAAATAGAATCATTAATATGGGAAGCCGCCGTTAAAGATTTCGAATTGAAGACTCTTAAGTCCCAATTAAATCCGCATTTTATGTTTAATGCGTTAAATAGCATAAGAGCATTAATAGAGATCGATCCTTCAAACGCGCAAACGGCAGTTACAAAGCTATCCAATATACTCAGGTATTCATTGAAAATGGAGCGGGTTGAAACAGTTCCGCTTGGTGAAGAAATGCAGGCAGTATCCGATTATCTGGCTTTAGAGTCTGTAAGGTTTGAAGAGCGCCTCAGATACAAAATAGAAATTGACCCTAAAACTATAAGTATAGAGATACCGCCGATGATGATACAAACACTGGTAGAAAACGGCATTAAACACGGTATATCTAAAATTACAGACGGGGGATGTATTAATATTAAAACAGAGCTTATAAATTCGTCTCTTCATATAATGATTAAGAATAGCGGGCAAATAAATAATTTTGAGTTCATCCATGCAACGGGATTTGGTATAAGCAATACCAAACACAGGCTGCATCTTCTTTATGGTGAAAAAGCATCATTCTCAATCAATAATGAATCTAAAAATGAAGTTCTTGCAGAATTAGTTATTCCAACCGGAGGTACAAAAAATGAAAGCTTTAATAATTGATGATGAACGTTTGGCACGGGTTGAACTGCGCAGGTTATTAACGCCGTTCAAAGACATTAATATTGTGGGCGAAGCCGTTAATGTTGATGATGCATTAAACAAAATTTCCGAACTGAACCCGGAGCTTATTTTCTTAGATATTCAGATGCCGGGTAAAAACGGTTTTGAACTTCTGGAAGAACTTGACAGCGTTCCCATTGTTGTTTTTACAACTGCTTATGACGAATATGCTCTAAAAGCTTTCGAATACAATGCTATGGATTACCTTCTTAAACCTATTGAGCCTAAACGCCTTGAAGATACTATAAAAAAAATAATTGAGAAGAACAGGAAAGCCGCAGTTCAGGAATCGGAATCGCCGGTATTAACTGAATCCGACCAAGTGTTTGTAAAAGACGGCGACAGGTGCTGGTTTGTAAAACTTGCTACTGTACGGCTGTTTGAATCCGAAGGAAATTATGTAAGGCTTTATTTTGAAGATAACAAGCCTCTTATTTTAAGAACATTAAATTATCTTGATGAAAGATTAGACGGTAAAACATTTTTCAGGGCCAACAGAAAACATATAGTAAACTTAAAATGGATTGAGAACATAGAGCCCTGGCTTAACGGCGGTCTGCTTGTAAAACTAAAGGGCGGAAATAAAGTGGAAGTTTCAAGAAGGCAGGCAATTAAATTCAAAGAGATGCTTAGCCTCTAAAATTCTTTTAATTGAATAATTCCCAGGCTAGGCCGATTCTGATACCGCGGCGGTACATCGGGTAATATGGTATGATATAATATTTATTATCCAATAAGTTTTCCCAGGTAAAATATATCATCGTAACTTTTTTTATCTCGCCGGCTGCGGTAAGGTCTAATTTCCAATTTGAATTTAGTTCCCCAACCGATGAATTGCGTTTGCCAATAAATGTATATAACAGGCCGGTTTTTAGATTAAGATTATTTGAAAATACAATATTTTTATAATAAACTCCGCCTGTAAAGCTTATTTTAGGGAAGAGATACAATAATTCTGAAGAGTTTCCTGTCTGATAATAAGAAGTCTGGGTTTCTAATAAAAACTTCCAGAACATGTAATTTATATTTGCCCCGATACCGGTTAAATCCTGATTGAAGTAATTTGTATTATTTAGGAAGGGGTACAAATTATTTACTTGTAACGCTCCCCTTTTGAACAATTTTACATCTGCAAAAAGGCTGCCGAATGATGAAGTTATACCGGCTTCAAAACTATGGCTATAGTTTGATCCCGCTCTGGTTCTAAAATTAGAAAAGCCCAGATAAAACTTTAATTTATCAAACGGGTTATAAGTAATATCTGCGCCATAGCCGTTATAACTGCCGTTTAATTCCGGCATGTAATTATTGCCTGACTCATTTGAAAACTTGTAGAATACTGAAGGAACAAGGCTGCTGTCCAATAAATGAAGTGACGCTACTGCAGATGCGGAAAAATTATTATAGCTGACGGGATAATAATTAAAAGATGAATCGGTTGAAGAATAATATTTTAAATCCGATGTTTCATATATCCCGATAAACTGAAAATCAAACAAATCTTTTTTATAGTCCTGCCTTAACGATACGCCGTAAATTTTATTTTTATTTACTGTCTTGTAATATGTTGTATCGGTGGGTTGGTTTAGTTCAGTATAATCAAACTTATAATACACATTAAAATCGGTAATGGAATTATCGAAGTATGTGCTTAGCATTCTCAGGTTAAGGTAATGGAATTTATAATTTTGTGTGCTCAAATAAGAATTAACAGGCGCCTGAATATCTGAGTAAAGATATTCATTAACATTTAAATTATTCTGTATTAAGGTATCTATATTAACTCCGCCGTTCAACCCGACTTTGGAATTTTCAAAACCATACGTTCCCTGAATGTTTATTTTATTATTCAGATAATATTTTATTTTCAGCTTAGTCTGCCAATTGCTGTAAGCAGAATTAGCATATAAATAATCAAATTTCCGGTTTGTAAAGTCGAAAGATATATCGAACTTATTATAAATTTTCTGGTTAAACAGTCCGTCTATCATTGCCTCCCCGTTAGGGCCCTGATAATATTTTATCCTGGTATAAGGCTGAGGGGGTACAAAGTCTCTTGTAATAAAATTAACCGAAACCATATTATTAAACGAACCATATAAAAAGCCGCGCGGCAGCGGGGCAATTTCAACCGAATCAATACTTTCTGTCTGGATGCTATTCAGGTCAAAAAAGTTTTGCAGCCTGCTGTTCTGCATAATACCGTCTTCAAAGTAGCTGATTCCGTTATTACCTACCCCATATAAATAGGTTTCATTCGGCTGCCCGATACTTCCGTAATCATTTAAGAAGTCCAGGTTGAACGATTTTAGTATATCACCGGCATACCTGTAATTGGTAAAATCAAATTCATTTCTATTATTAAAGTAACTTTTATTATTAAGAGGTTTTTGATATACCTGCACTAAAGTATCGGTTTTAGGCCTTATTTTAGCTTTTACGGAATCCGGCAGAGCAAGAGTATCCCTCTGAGCAGTCTTTGTAGTATCTAATTGCAGCCTATGGCTATACGTTTTTAACGAATCTGCTGATTGTGAAAAAGCAATAGCATAAAAGAGGAGCAATAGGGACGGCAGAAACTTCATTCTGTTAATCAAGTGCTAAAATAATTTTTATAAACATGCCTGAAAATAATTAAATAAAGAATAAGCTACAAAATTTCATTTCGACCGCCCTGGCAGGGTTTAAAACTAATTTTAAAAGTTTCAGAAAATTTAATATATATATTTCATTTGAAAATAAATATTTATAATTTGACGATTGAAATAACTATCTTTTAATAAAAAAAAGGAAAACGCTATGGCAGACAAGTCTATGACAAAGGCACAAATTCTGGATTATCTATCAAAAAAAACCGGTACAACCAAAAAACTTGCAGGACAGTTTTTGGAAGAACTGGTTGCATTAGCTCATAAAGAAGCTAAGAAATCTTTTGTGATTCCAGGTTTGGGAAAGCTAGTGGTAGTAAATAGGAAAAAGAGAATGGGAAGAAACCCTGCTACTGGCGCAACAATGGTTATTCCTGCAAAGAAGGTTCTGAAATTTAGAATAGCGAAAGCAGCTAAAGACGCTATCGTTCCTCAAAAGAAGTAATTAAAATCTTTGCTGACAAAGCCTGCTGTTTGCAGGCTTTGTTTTTTATGCCACGCTGAACATCACAAATCTCTTTTCTTATTTAAAGCCTTAATTATTATCTTTGCTCAACTATATGAGACTTCTATATTCATATCTTAAACAGTATTGGATCCTGGTTTTAGTTGCCCTTTTTCTGGCAGCAATTAACCAAATATTTTCCTTGCTGGATCCTGTTATTTATCGAATTGTTATCGATAAGTACGCAACTAAATTTACCCAGTATAACACAAATGATTTCTTTAAAGGGGTATCATTGTTATTGGCAGCCGCTATTGGTGTGGCTTTCGTTTCCCGGGTGGCTAAAAATTTCCAGGATTACTACGTAAACGTAATTACTCAGCGTGTTGGTGCAAAAATTTACACCGATGGAATAAGCCATTCACTTAAGCTGCCCTATGCCTTATTTGAGGATCAAAGAAGCGGGCAAACACTGGGAGTACTGCAAAAGGTAAGGCTTGATGTTGAAAAGCTTATCTCCTCATTCATT
>JARLHB010000272.1 GCA_031292465.1 Ignavibacteriaceae bacterium | reverse complement strand
TATAGCACTTTCTATCTTATTATTGGGTAGTATACTATATTTTGCATTCAGTGCCCCATATTTAGTTGCACATATATTCATGTTCTCTTTACTTGCAGATACATTTGTTGGCGCAAAAGCCAATATGGAAAGTCATGCGCCAATTATAGGAGAATTAACATTAGTATTATTGACAGGATTTGCCATTGTTAAGTTTTTGTATAATTTTGATAAAAAACAAAAATTTCCGTCTTTTATAGTATCTTGGATACCTTTTTTATTATGGGCTTTATTAGTAGGCTTAATAATAGCAATTGATAGAATAAAGATTATATCTTATTGGAAGGATTATTATGCTGGCTTTTTGGCTCTTTGCATAACATTTTATTCTATTAAAAACAAAACACAATTAAAGTCATTAATTTACGGCATAATAATATGGGGCTTAATCCTGTCTTTTATTGAAATTAAGATATTAGTTGATCTTGGCGGATTTGCAACTGGTTTTGTAGCACTATTTATAAGAAAAAATCTTCTCAGTGTAGGGTGGGGGAAATCAAACTATTTAGCTTCTTTTTATGTGATAATTATTCCATTAGCAATTGGTTATCTTTTTTACACAAATTCTAGGCGCTTGAAAATTTTGATTACTATTTCATTGGTAATAATGGTCTTTGCTACTATTTTAACTTTATCAAGGGGTGGAATTTTAGCCCTTGCAATTGCTTTAATTATATTATTTTCTAGAGTTTTGAAGGCTAAAACGCTTATTCCTTTTGCTATAATACTAGTAATAGTATCTTTAGTAATATTATTAAATCCGCTTACATACGTATTGTTTCACGGGATATCCACATTAGATACTAGTGTCTCGACCTTTTCAAGGATTGGTTTTTACGAAGAGGTATGGAAAGCATTTCTCAATAATCCAATAACAGGGGTAGGAGTAGGTAATCTAAATTATTATGCTAATTTTATATCCGTTGATTCTTCACCAGCGGCTCATAATATTTTGCTAGGTGCATTAGGGGAAGTAGGTATAGTTGGAACAATATTTTTCATAGCTATATTTGGATCTCTTCTTCGTCATGCTTTTTCAGGCTTTAAAAATGAAAGCAATGAAGCAATTAGAATTTTCAGGTGGTGTATTATTGCTTCATTCATAGGGGGAATAATGCACTCAATGGTAGAACCAATTTTTGACGGTCTGCAATTTTCAATAATGTTTTGGACTATTGCGGGTATCTATATGCGACTTGATTTGCTTAAAGTTTCAGACATTTAATGATAATTTAAACTGAATAACAAATTGAAATATATAAATAATAATGCAGAAGATGTTAAAAAAAACTATAGTGTTAGAACTATTGCTAAAAACACTATCTATAATTTATTTGGATATGTTATACCTTTAGTGATCGCAGTAATTTTTATCCCTTTTCTAATAAGAGGGTTAGGGAATGAAAGATTTGGCATTCTTAATATAGCGTGGATAGTTATTGGTTACTTTAGCTTCTTTGATTTTGGAATTGGCAAAGGATTAACTAAAGTTGTTGCAGAAAAAATAGGCGTGAATCAACTAGATCAAATTCCCGGAATATTTTGGACATCATTATTGCTAATGATGGCTATTAGTATTATTCTAATAATTTGCCTTTTCCCTTTTGTGCCAGCTTTAACAAATTCTGTCAAAATATCTCAACAGCTGCATAAGGAAACTTTAGATACATTTTACATCCTTTTATTTTCCATCCCAATTGTTTCAACTACCGCCGGTTTAAGAGGAGTGTTAGAAGCTTATCAGCAATTTTATATTATAAATGTATTGAGAATTCTTCTTGGAGTATTTACATTTCTCGGACCAATTCTAGTAGCCGTTTTTATTAAGAACCTATTTTGGGTTGTTTGTTTCTTAGTTTTGGTAAGATTAATTATCTGGGTGATGTATTTATTCCAATGTTTTAAGTCTAATAATGCAATTAAAAATAATTTTATATTTGATATTAAGTTATTAAAACCTTTATGGAAATTCAGTATCTGGATTACTGTTGCAAATATTGTAGGCCCAATAATATTATATTCTGATAGATTCATTATTGTTACTTTAATATCTGCTGCTGCAGTAGCATATTATTCCACGCCGTTTGAGGTAATAACAAAACTTTTGGTGTTGCCAGGCGCTCTTACTGCAGTTTTATTCCCAATATTTTCCGCTAGTTTTAACAACAATCAAGAAATTGCTAAAAATATACTTTTAAGAGGTATTAAAACTATTTTTGTAATTATATATCCCATTGTATTCCTAATAATTTTATTTGCTTTTGATATTATGAAATTATGGCTTGGTTATAAATTTGCATCAAATAGTTCATTAGTACTTCAATATCTTGCATTAGGAATATTAATGAACAGTATGTCTTCAATTCCCAATAATTTCTTTCAGGGGATCGGGAAACCGAAAATACCTACTATAATTAATTTATTGGAATTGCCAATTTATTTACCGAGTATGTGGTTTGCAATAAAGTATTTTGGTATAAATGGTGCTGCAATTTCGTATTTTATTGCGGCTGGAATAGATGCATTTGCTATGTTTGTGGTTGCTAATAAATTGTTTAAAATTGCATTTAAATCTAATTTTTATATGCTTTTATCAATAACTTTGTTATTAGCATTAATATTCCCATTTATTATTAATGGGGTATTTCTAAAAATTATAATCGCGTTGGTATTTTTAATTATTTATTTAACGATTGTTTGGAATTTTTTCTTGTCACAAGAAGAAAAATTATATATATCTGCAAAATTAAAAATTATTAGTCTTAATAATTAATAAATACAAACGTCTTCATATTATTCAATATTAGTTGTTTAAATTATACATGGTTAAAATTGCTGGCGTTACAGTATTATATAGACCCGATAAGATAGTGGTTCAAAATATTTTAAGTTACCTAGATCAAGTTGATAAACTATATGTCGTTGATAATTCAGAAGATATAGCCCCTTGTATTGGAGAGGAGTTAAATAAATATAAGAAAATAGAATATTTGAAAGTATTTAAAAACATAGGTATAGCCGCTGCGCTTAATAGAGGGGCTTATAAGTCAATTGAAGATGGTTTTGATTTTCTTTTAACCATGGATCAAGATAGTAAGGCATCAAAAAATTTGATAAAGGAGATGGCAATAGAACTTGAAAAGGATTGCCAAATAGGAATCTTGGCACCTCGTATAATTCAAGTGCAAAACCCTCAAATATCAGAGAGCAAGAGATTAGAGGAAGTGATTACTTGTATAACAAGTGGTAGTATTGTTAGGCTGTCTGTTTTTAAGAAGATTGGTGGGTTTGAGGAAAAATTGTTTATAGACTATGTTGATCATGAATATTGTCTTCGAATGAAGTTATTCGGATATAAAATTCTGCAGCTTAATTCGGTATTTATATATCATAATTTAGGGAACATTGTATTAAGGAAATTTTTTTCTAAAAAGGTTTTTCCCACCAATCACTCTTCTCTAAGATGGTATTATAGAACAAGGAACAGGTTTTATATCTTTGAAAAGTATAAAGATAATTTCCCTGAATATGTGAAAAATGATAAAATAGCATTTTTAAAAGAAATACTTAAAATATTATTTTACGAAGATAAGACAATTGAGAAATATAAAATGATAATACGTGGATATATAGATTATCGTAGAAATAAATTTGGTAAGCTTAATTATTAAAAAATATTGTAGATGATAATGGAATTTCTAAATTCTAAAAAATATCCTTCTGTTTTTATTGTTATTTTAAACTGGAATGGATATGAAGATACAAAGGAATGTTTAAATTCTCTTGTCGATATAGATTATACGAATTATAAAATTGTTATTGTTGATAACGGTTCTGATAATAATGATGTTGACAAGATTAAAGAAAATTTTCCATCAGTAAAAATCATTTGGAACCCTGAAAATTTAGGATTCTCTGGCGGCAATAATTTGGGAATAAGATATTGCCTAAAATCTAGAGCAGATTATGTACTTCTATTAAATAATGATACTGTTGTTGAGCCTGATTTTTTAGATCTATTATTTAGCAAAATGGTTTTGGATAATCAAATAGGAATAGCTGCTCCACAGATAAATTATTATAGCAAGCCTTCAGAAGTATGGAGTGCGGGGGGGAAAATAAATAAAATACGTACTTCAGGATTCGCTACCACTAATTCAAGAATATCAAATTCTGAATGCTATGTCGACTTTGTATCGGGCTGTTGTATGTTGATAAAAAAGGAAGTAATCCAAAAGGTGGGGGAATTTGATGAAAAATATTTCCTATATGTCGAAGATACGGATTATTGTTTTAGAGTATTAAAAGCTGGATATAAAATATTTGTTGTTCCAGAATCTAAGATTTATCACAAGGTAAGTAATTCAACATCTAAAAAATTATCAACTATTCCCTTGTACTATACAACAAGAAATAGATTGTATCTTGCCAGGAAACATTTTAAAGGGATATTCTATATCTCATTTATTTATATCCTTTCCGCTATGATCGGAAAAAGCTTAATTTGGCTTTTCGTTGGAAATGTTAAGAATATTAAAACAGTAATAAAGTCTTTCAAGGATTTTTGCATTGGGGAAATGGGTAAAAAACGCGAAAATAAAGAAGGAATATTATCTTAATGAATATAGGTATTGATGCCCGCCTTTTATCAGGCAAAATGACAGGAATTAGCAGATACCTTTGGAACCTTGTTAGGTTTATTCCGCTTTATGATAAAAAAAATAAGTATTATTTATATACGTATGATAAGGTTAATTATGAAAATGATTTTTATTCTTTTGTACCAACACAAAAGGAAATAATTTCCCGCCAAATCTATTCTCATTACTGGCTGAATTTTATTCTTCCTAAATATTTAGAGAAAAATAAAATAGATTTGTTCTTTACACCATATTTGCTGGTCCCACTAAAAAAAAGAAATTACAAAAATGTAATTACAATACATGATTCAATGCCCAGAGTGTGTAAGGAATATTATTCACTTCATTATAGAAAATATATGGAATTTATTCTTCCAATTGTTATTGGAAGAAGCGATGCAATTGTTACCGTCTCAGAATCTGCGAAGCGTGATATTATTAAATTTAACAATGTTCTAGAAGAAAAAATTCACTATGTGCATTTTTGGACTGATGACAAGTATAAACCAAGGGATTGTACTAAAATTGAAAAGGAACTATTATTAAATAAATATCATTTACCAGAAAATTATATCTTATATGTTGGTGCTATAGAAAAGAGAAAAAACATTGAAGGTATTTTGAAAATTTCTGATATTCTATCATCAAGGGGTGTAGATATAAAATTTGTTCTTATTGGGAATGGTGGGTTTGGATTCAAACCTTTATATGAAGAAATGAATAAACGAAGGGATAGAATTATACATTTACAAGGTATAGATGAACAAGATTTACCAATAATTTATAATTTAGCCCAAATGTTTTTGTTCCCTTCATTTTATGAAGGATTTGGTTCGCCACCATTGGAAGCAATGAAGAGTGGAATTCCAGTCTTAGCATCTAACAATTCCTCGTTAATTGAAGTTGTAGGAGAAGGCGGCCTTTTAGGTAATCCAATTGATTATAACTTCTTTGTGAAAAACATAATAGAATTGTTAAATGATAAAAATTATCATAAAAAAATGGCAATACAGTCATTGGAGCAAGCAAAGAAGTTTACTCATGCAATTCATGTACCGAAACTTATCAGTATTTTTAATGACCTTGAAAAGTAATTTTGAAAGTTATAAAATATAAAAGGATAATATATCATTTTATTCAATCCTTAAATTTAAAATAGTTGTGTTGCATGTATTTGTTTTTAGCTTCTTTTCCGATTAAGTTTATGATTTAAAAATCGGTAAAATATAAAAAGATTTGTAAATCCTTTGTAAGACTGTATGTCCGATAAACTTTTATATTCTGATTGGAGAATAGTATGAATATTGCGTTTATTAATCCTCCCTTTTTCCCAAAGTATTCAAGGGGTTCGCGAAGCCCTGCTGTTACTAAGAGCGGAACAATATATTACCCAATCTGGTTGGCTTTGTCCGCAGGAGTTGCAGAAAAGAATGGTCATAAAATCATTTTGATTGATGCTCCCGCCGAATCCATTAATTTTGAAGAAACAATAGAACGACTTTCTTTGTTTAGACCAGATATAGCAGTTATTGAAACAAGTACCGGTAGTATAATCAATGATATTAAATTTGTTGGAGAAGTTAAGAAAAAGTTTAATTCAGTCTTTACATGTTTGGTAGGGAATCATGTTACGGCTTGCGATAAAGAAACCCTGTTAGAATCAGAATTTATAGATAGTATTGCCCGTAATGAGTATGAAGAAACAATTGTTGATCTTGCCGCAAGATTGGAAAAGAAGAGCCACTTGCAAATGTACTTTCACTGACCTGGAGAAATGGTGAAGAAATAATAATTAATAGTCTTCGTCCCCCCAATGAAAAATTGGACGAAATGCCTTTTGCAAGTGAAATATTTGCCAGGTTTTGCAATCCACATAATTATTTCTTTTCTGCAGGAAGGTTTCCGCAGGTAATGGTATATACAGGGCGTGGTTGCCCTTATTTGTGTACGTTTTGTGTTTATCCCCAAAATTTTTACGGACATAACTACCGCCATCGTTCTGCTGAAAGTATTGCAGCGGAATTTAGATATATTGAAAAGAATTTTCCAGACGTTGTAGAAGTTACAATTGAAGACGATACTTTTACTGTATATAAGGATCATGTAATCAATGTTTGCAAAAAATTGGTTGAACAAAAAAACAGGTTAACATGGACCTGTAATGTTCGGGCAGACTTGGATGAGGAGACAATGCGTTGGATGAAAAAAGCCGGATGTAGATTAGTTATAGTCGGTTTTGAAAGCGGCTCAAACAAAATTCTTAAATTAATGAAAAAGGGTGTTCGAGTTGAACAATTCAGGGCAGCTGAAAATGCAAAAAAAGCAGGCTTATTGGTACATGCATGTTATATGATGGGCAACAGGGGTGAAACACTGGAAACTATGAATGAAACGCTTGAATTGGCAAAAAAAATGAATACTGACACAGCTCAATTTTTTCCATTAATGGTCTATCCTGGAACAGAAGCTTATAACTGGGCAAAGAGTGAGGGATTGATTACTGCTAAATCATATGATGAATGGCTGACACCGGAAGGCTTGCACAATAATGTTGTGGGTACGCATGATTTAAGCGCGAAAGATCTTGTCGATTTTTGCAATTTTGCTAGGCGTGAATATTATTTGAGGCCGGCATATTTAATGTTAAAATTAAAAACAATTATTACAAATCCTGCTGATTTAAGAAGAACTGTAAAAGCTTTCCTTAACTTCTATAAATATCTCTTTAGTAAGAATAGTAAAAACAATAAGCAAAAATTTATGGAGAAACTTGATGCGTTAAAAATAGAATCATCTAAAACGGCAGAGATTCATTCTCCATCTGTACAAAATAAAGAAACAAGTCAAAAAAAAGTTGAAATCGGAAATTAGAATTTCAAACACTTAATTATTCTCGAAATTAAGCCGGTAATTACCGGCTTTTTTTATTATTATATCATTTTTTGTAGAGAATTTAATAATTGTATTGTTATTTTTGTGTTTATAATTA
>JARLHB010000271.1 GCA_031292465.1 Ignavibacteriaceae bacterium | reverse complement strand
TCTCACAAAAAATATGAGTCTATAAATAAACTTCAAATGATATTCTTATTACTTTAGGAAGTAATAGTATTGCTATAGTACTAATATGAATCTCCAATTAAGAAAAACAAAACTACTTTAACTTTATATTATGTTATAACTTAATAAATTTATCCTGGTAAAACATCTTTCTCTTGTTTACTACTGCCACCGCTTTTCCTGTTAAAAGCTTCTTATCAAAAGGCGAATTTTTTGATTTGCTTTTCGATTTTGACAGGTCAACGGTCCAAATTTCATCAATATCCAGAACCGTAAAATCAGCATTCTGCCCTATTTCAAATTTAGGTACTGGAATATTTAATATTTTACGCGGATTAATAGCCATTTTTTCTATAAGTTTTTCAAGAGTAAGAACTTTCTTATGTAAAAGCTCCGTAAGAGCTAAACCTACCTGAGTTTCAAGTCCGATAATACCGTTGGGCGCATGCTCAAATTCTGCTTCTTTTTCTTCCAATGAATGCGGTGCATGGTCGCTGGAGATACAATCAATTGTATCGTCTTTCAGGCCGCGGTACACTTCATCCAGGTCTTCCTGTGTCCTTAATGGAGGGTTCATTTTTGTATTTGTATCATAAGTCTTAACTGCATCATCCGTTAATGTAAAATGATGGGGCGCTACTTCAGCGGTAACTCTTAGGCCCTTTTTCTTGGCTTCCCTTACCATCTCGATTGATTTTTTTGTGCTTATATGTGCAATATGAATTTTGCCGCCGGTATATTCAGACACCATAATATCTCTTGATACAATCAAATCTTCAGCAATTGAAGGAATAGGAGGCAAGCCAAGCATTGTGGAATTAATACCTTCGTTCATTGCACCGCCTGCAAGAGATTCATCTTCTCAATGCTCAATAATCGGCATATCAAACATTTTCGAATATTCGAGAGTCCTTTTAAGTATGCCTGCCGTTTTAATTGCAACTCCGTCGTCAGAAAAGCCTACAACACCGGCTTCCTGCAATTCAGCCATCGGGGAAATTACTTCGCCCTTTCTGCCTAATGTTGCAGCGCCTACAACATGCACATCTACAAGATGCTTAGAAGCCTGTTTGTGAATAAGTTCTACAACTTCAGCCGAATCTATAGCCGGTTCCGTATTCGGCATACACGCTATACCGGTATATCCTCCGTTTGCGGCTGCGTTACAGCCTGTAATAACGGTTTCTTCGTCTTCCCTTCCCGGCTCTCTTAAATGAACGTGCATATCGAATAACCCGGGTACAACATATTTACCGCTTAAATTAAAAACTTCAGCGCCGGATGAATCTTCTTTTGTTAATTTTCCTATTTTTGTAATTACTCCGTCAACAAGTAAAATATCGATTCCTTTTTCATTTATTTTTTGTTCCGGGTGAAGTAGGTTGATATTTTTTAATACAGCTTTCATTATAATCCTTTTAATTAAGAGTTCCGAGAAGATATAAAACTGCCATCCTGACAGCAACTCCGTTAGTTACCTGCTTTAATATTATTTGGTTTAGCCCGTCTGCAACACCTGAAGAAAGCTCAACTCCGCGGTTTATGGGGCCCGGGTGAAGGATAACTATATCCTTGCCGTTTTTCTCAAGCCTTTCTTCGGTAATGCCAAAATACTTGGCATATTCCCTTATCGACGGGAAATATTCGCGGGCTTTTCTCTCAAGCTGAATCCTTAGTACGTTCAGTACATCATTTTCCTGGATTGCTTCATCTATATTGTGAATTACCTTTACGCCAAGTTCTTCAATATATCTGGGTATCATGGTTAAAGGCCCGCATACGGAAACATCTGCGCCCATTGTCTTCAAACCATATATGTTTGAAAGCGCAACACGGCTGTGCGAAATATCTCCCACAATACAGACTTTTAATCCTTCAATTTTTCTAAGCTTTTCTCTTATAGAGTACATATCAAGCAATGCCTGTGTAGGATGCTCATGAATACCGTCACCGGCATTAATTACATTTGCATCGCAAATTTTAGTAAGGAACAATGGAGCGCCTGCAGCGGAATGGCGCACTACAACCATGTCCACTTTCATTGCTTCAATATTCCTCATTGTGTCTTTAAAGGATTCGCCCTTGCTTACACTGCTTGCAGATACTGCAAAGTTAACCGAATCTGCGGATAATCTTTTTTCTGCAAGTTCAAAGGATATCCTTGTACGTGTTGAATTCTCATAAAAAAGGTTTACTATAGTTTTTCCCTGCAAAGTCGGTACCCTTTTAATAGGACGCTCCAATACTTCGCGGAAAGTTGTTGCAGTGTCTAAAATTAATTGGATATCTTCTTTGGGAACCCCTTGTAAGCCTAACAAGTGTCTACTGGATAACGGCATATATTTTTCTCAAATTAAAATTAATCTTCATTTGTATCAATTAAATAAATTGCGTCTTCGCTGTCTATTTCGGCCATTTTAACTTTTATTTCTTCATTAACCGAAGTTGGAATATTCTTGCCCACATAGTCGGCGCGGATAGGAAGTTCCCTATGGCCGCGGTCAATTAAAACAAATAATTGGATTGTCCTGGGCCTGCCTAAATCCATTATGGCATTTAATGCAGAGCGGACTGTACGGCCTGTGTATAATACATCATCGGCAAGAATAATATCTTTATCATCAATATTAAAGGTAATATCCGAAACAGAAACTTCCGGCTGTTTAAGCCTTTTTCTAAAATCGTCCCGGTATAAGGTTACATCCAGAACGCCGAGCGGAAGTTCTTTATTTTCAATTTCTTTTATCTTTTGAAACAGCCTTTTTGCAAGGAACTCCCCGCGGGTACGCATTCCCATTAAAACAAGGTTGTTGGAGCCTTTATTCTGCTCAAGGATTTCATGCGCAATTCTGGTTATGATTCTGTTGAACCCTGTTTCGTCTATAAGTTTTGATTTTACTTTCATATACAAAAAATCCTCCTTGGCATTTTGCCGTGGAGGTTTCCTATTAAGTGTTTAATCTCTTTTTTTCATCCTTTTCCATCTCTCCGGATAGAGTTAAAGGTCAATTATTTATTAGTATAAAATTATAATTAATCGGTATAAAAGTAAAGTATAAATTAATTTTAATTCTATATGGGCCGCTTAAAAATAATAACTTTTATATTTATCAGTAAAACACTTCCTTTTGAAGGCTATTCCTTACTTACTTCAGTCTTTTGAACTATATTACTTTTTGATTTTATATACAGACTTAAATTATTTACATTCATATTCATTTCTATATCGGTATCAATTTGATATTCGGGGTCGAATCCTTTTTCAATATCATATAGTAATTTTCCTTTCCCCTTACCAGTAGCTTTTATGGTATCTTTATTTGATTCTGTATCAAATGTATAAACCTGATTAATATCAAAATCTCCAACACCTTTTACTATATCAATTAATTTATAATTAGTTTTTATAACCATCTTAAAGTTTATCCCTGCCACAGGAATAGAAATAGGCGTTTCTTGAGAGAATTCATCTCCAATCTTGATTTCCTTTTCAGGCAGTATAACTTGTGAAAATAAACTTTGCATTGTTTGAAGGATGGTACTTTTAAATTGTTCATTCATACCGGGGGAAGAAATTGAATCGAAGGACGGCACATTATCAATAGTACCATGACCATATATAATAGTTCCATCTGGAATAAACTTTTTACCATCACCCCTTGTTGTATTTATAATTTCCAATGTTAATGGAAAGCGTTTGCCATCAGTGAGTTTACCCGTTTTAAAAATAGATTCAATTTTTGACTTCGTATTATTTATTGTCGGATTTTGAGCCCCCTTGTCTTTCAATTTCTGCAAAAATTCTTCTGAACCTGAATATTTAACTTCCGTTTGTGAAGTTTGCTCCATTGTCTGATTGTATTTTGTTTCAGGTTTATATTTAATTTTAAATATTATCCTTTCTTGTGAACAACCGGTAAACATCAATTGTATTAGCAAAACGAATAGAAATATAGAATTTTTCATCAATTCACCCTTTTATATCAACCTGTTTTACATTTTACAGAATTTATTAAATCAAATTATCTAAAAGCACTAAACTTTGCAAAATGATCTCTAGTATTCCATGAATAATATTATTTATTTGTAATTTTTAATTGCAGTGGTTTTATTTACAAATAATTTTTAATCAGCTTATTTCACTAATAACCGGCTTTTTTTTGTGCCGTTATCAATCATGTAAATGCCCATTATTGAAGTTCCAATAGCACAGCCAAAACCGGTAAATGCCGTTATAAAATTTTGATCCATTAGGTTGTAGAGTGTTAATAATACTCCTATTATTGATATTATCGTTATCCAGCCACCGACGTAATAATGAATTTTCCTTTTAAATAATTTGGCGAGCGGGTAAAAATGCAGCCCGACAATTAAAGCTAAACAGGGTATAAAAAGCCGGGCCATATTAATATTTACTAAAACATTTCTGGCAATTAATATTGCTAATCCTTCAGTTACGAAAATAATTATAAACCTGTTTCCTCTTTTTTTATCTTCCGGAGATTCTTCTTTTTTAGACTCATTACTATATGGTTTAATTATTTTGTTAAATTTCAGATAATAAACAATTCCAACTGCTATTGCGATAAAAAAAATAATTCCAATCAGGCGGTAATTCCAATCATCCAGAGCAAATTCTGCAATAATTGTCCATATAAATGTAAACAATATCATAAATGAAAGCCCGTCTGCTGTGCCTTTTAGATCTTTAGCAAATTTTACTGAATCCATAATATTGATTTTGTTTTTATGAACAAGTAAGTATTTATTCCAGTTTTGGCTTAATAGTTTGCATTTCGCTTGCTTTTTGTCTGATTTATTTATTCCGTCGTAGAACGGATGAACAAAAATAAATACTACTTATAAGTTATTGATTAATGAAGCTACTTATTCATTTAAAGCAAATCCATTAGCCTATTTGAAATTAAAATAAGAGCTTAAATTTTATTGTGCTGCATACTACATACGTCATTTTCAATTAATAATCCGTCACTTTTTTGGATTTTGAATCTTTACGGATTAATTTGCAGTACTTAATTAAGAAAAGCTGTTTTTCGGGGTGTAGCGCAGCCCGGTTAGCGCGTCCCGATTGGATCGGGAAGGTCTCCGGTTCTTTGGTTTTATTGATGTATAATTTTTCAGTTATAGTTCTTTTTTTCGGGGTGTAGCGCAGCCCGGTTAGCGCGTCCCGATTTGGATCGGGAAGGTCCCCGGTTCTTTGGTTTTATTGATGTATAATTTTTTAAGTTATAACTCTTTTTTTTCGGGGTGTAGCGCAGCCCGGTTAGCGCGCTTCGTTCGGGACGAAGAGGTCCCCGGTTCGAATCCGGGCACCCCGACATGAGTTTCTTTACTTACATATTGTACAGTGAAAAACTTGATAAATTCTATGTAGGACACACTAATAACCTCATCCGTAGGTTTAACGAACATAATTCATTTCAAAGCTCTTCTACAAAAAGCGGCGTTCCATGGAAGCTTGTCTTTTCTAAAGAATATTCTACCAATTCTGAATCAATTAAAATGGAATTAAAGATTAAAACAATGAAAAGTAGAAAATTCATTGAAGGATTAGTTGCAAAAGGTTAGCGCGTCCCGATTTTGGATCGGGAAGGTCCCCGGTTCGAATCCGGGCACCCCGACTTGTAAAATTGATTTTCAACGGATTAGAAGCTGTCCAGACGTATTTCGGACAGCTTTTTTTATTGTATTTCGCACCAAGTAATATTGGTATTTTTCTCACTGTTTCAAATAATGAAGCGCAATACTCCCGGATTTAAAAATCTTTGACTCAACAAGTCTTAATTGAAATTTATCAGGCAGGCTAATTCCTTCCAGCAACCGCCTCCCTTCTCCTGCAAATACCGGATGAACGACAATATGATATTCATCCACCAGGCCAAGCTGGATAAGCTGCGATGGAATATCTGCGCCGCCGGTTAATATACTTTTACCCTGTTCCTGTTTCAATTTTAGTATCTCTTCTTTAAGGTTCGTACGAATAATTTTCGTGTTTTTTCCTTCAGCTTTATCCAGCGTTTTTGAAAAGACAATAATCTTACCGATGGAGTCAAATGCCTGGGCAAATTCGATTTCTGCTTTTGTTTCACCGGAATGGTTTTTGGCAATGTCCGGCCAGTAAGGAACCATCAACTGATAAGTTTTGCGCCCGTAGACAAACGTGTCGGCATCCCGCACAAGGCGCGTATGGTATTCAAGCAATTCTTCATTAACGATACCTTTAGTATGGTCGCAGCAGCCGTCAATGGTAAGGTTGATTGCGAAGATTAAATTTCTCATGTGATTCCTTTTATTTTTAATTTCTTTCAGCCCTGATAATGTTGATCATTTTCCAGGGTTATTGATATAAAAATAAAAATCGCTTC
>JARLHB010000029.1 GCA_031292465.1 Ignavibacteriaceae bacterium | reverse complement strand
GATATACAAGCATATTGCATATCCTGAAATAGCCAAAAAGGCCGGTGTATCAGGTAAAGTATACTTGTTGGTTTATGTAAATGAAAGGGGTGGCGTAGATCAGGTAAAAATTGTAAGAGGGCTTGGAGCGGGATGCGATGAAGCTGCAATGGACGGAGTTAAAGCAGCAAGATTCAGCCCTGGGAAAAATAATGGCGCTCCGGTGAAAGTAAAACTTTCATTGGCAATAATTTTCAAAATCGATTAGAATATACATATATATTCATTTACTCTATCATTGCTTGATAGACAGCTAGGTCTCTATTTTAATTAATTGTAATTCATTTAAACAATGATGTTTAAATAATATTAATAAAAATATGGTGAAAAAATTGAAGTGGTTTTCAAAAATAAAATTTGTCAGAAAAATACAGGGCGGCTTCACATTCCTTGCTATTATTTCTACGGTAATTGCATTTGTCGGTTTTCTTCAATTAAGTAATATGTTGAAGGTGAAAAATCAAATATTTAATGAATATGTAAAGCCGCAAAATCAGGTAAACCTTGTGTATAGTAATTTCCAGAGAACTCAATTTGTTATGATTCAGCTCTCTATGCCGGCATTTGCATCCAAATTTAATAATAATGCAAATGAGTATAATAATCTGAAAGCTTCAATTGATTCCAATATTACTGCGCTGCTTAAAAATAACTGGGACCCTCAGATTAAAAAGAATATGGATGAGGTTAAATCTATATGGGGTGATTATAAGAGCATAGTTGCAGATGCAATTCTAAGTGCTTCCATCACACAGAGTTATGATATGGCTGGCGATATAGCAACTACTTCCGGCGAAGATGTTGGTATGCAGCTTTTAAAGAAATTTGAAGAAATACGGTCCCGGCTTATTGCTAAAGGAGATGAACTTGATAATAATGTTGAGAGTTCGGTAAAAAGCGCTATTATGGTTACAATATTCGGTTCCGCTATAGGCAGTATAATCTTTTTCTTCTGTGTCTTCTACCTTGCGCCCGCTATTACAAAGCCGATAAATAAATTAAAAGACATAGTGAAGGAATTTGCGCTTGGCAATTATGACGTTGAAATAAATAACGAATCTGAAGACGAAATAGGCCAATTGGCTGATCTTTTCCAGGATCTTCAACATGCTCAAAAGGCTAAAATTTTTGCTGCCGAACAAATTGCTAATGGTATAATAGATAAAGTTGAGCCTGCATCCGATAAAGATGCTCTGGCAATTGCGTTCAATAAAGAGGCGGATACAATTAAATCACTTCTTACAGAAGCAGATATGTTAATAAGATCCGGTGAAAAAGGCGATCTTAAAGTACGCGGTGATGCTTCAAAATTTGAAGGAGAATGGGGAAAACTAATAACAGGAATTAATTCGATAGTAGATTATATCGTTGCTCCGTTAAAGGAATCCTCTGATATCCTTCAGAAAATGGCTGACGGAGATTTTACTGTAAAAGTTAAAGGAAATTATAAAGGCGACCATCAAACGTTCAAAGACAACATAAATACGGTAAGCGGGTCACTTTCTCAGGCACTAAAGAGAGTTAGTGAAGCTGTTCTTGCTACTGCAAGTGCGTCAAGCGAAATATCTTCAAGTGTAGAAGAAATGGCAGCAGGTACAGGCGAACAAACACAGCAAACTGCGGAAGTAGCCCGCTCAATTGAGCAAATGACGAAGACAATTCTTGAGAATACAAAAAATGCTTCGGCTGCCGCAGAAACCGCTAAAAGTTCCGGCGATAAAGCTCAAAAAGGCGGTCTTGTTGTTGAGGATACTATAAAGGGGATGGTTCGTATTTCAGAAGTAGTTAAAAAATCTGCTGAAACTGTAGAAGCCCTTGGTAAGAGCAGTGATTCCATTGGTGAGATTATCCAGGTTATTGATGATATTGCAGACCAGACGAACCTGCTTGCCTTAAATGCCGCTATTGAAGCTGCAAGAGCAGGTGAACAAGGCAGAGGATTTGCTGTTGTGGCCGATGAAGTAAGGAAACTTGCAGAACGTACCACTAAAGCGACCAAAGAAATTGCAGGTATGATCAAACAGATTCAAAAGGATACCGTTGATGCAGTTAGCTCTATGCATGAAGGAAGAGTTGAAGTTGATAAAGGTAAACTTATGGCTGATAAAGCTGGAGAAGTTCTAAAAGATATTATTACTGAGTCTCAAAAAGTAACAGACATAGCTGCCTTGGTTGCTGTTGCAAGTGAACAGCAGTCTGCTTCCGCCGAACAGATTAGCAAGAATATTGAATCTATTAGTGCAGTAACTCAGCAAAGTGCTTCAGGTTCGCACGAAATTGCAAGATCTGCTGAAGATTTGAACAATTTGACTCAAAAACTGGAACAGTTGATAAATCATTTCAAAATAGATGAAGGAAATGTAGTTTCCGGTGGTAACGGCCGTGCGGCTGTTTTCCAGAAAAATTAGTAGTTATTAACCATAAATTAAGTGTTCATTTATTAAGATTCTAAATGGGAAAATAAATTATGCCGTTAGTACGTTGGTCTGATGATTATTCAGTTAGTATAAAAGAGATTGATGATCAGCATAAAAAATTGTTTGATTTAATTAATGATTTGCATGATGCAATGAAAGCAGGTAAAGGGAAAGATATACTGGAAAAAGTTTTAAAGGAATTAACTGCATACACTGAATTCCATTTTTCAAGTGAAGAAATACTTATGCAGAATTGTAAATATCCTGATTATAAACAGCATAAGGTTAAACATGATGAGTTTACCCAAAAAGTTAAAGAATTCGAACAAAAATATTTAGATGGTTCTTTTCTTCTTTCTCAGGAAATAGTTCAATATCTTATCGATTGGCTTACAAAGCATATAAAAGAATCTGATAAACAATATAGCATGTTTGTTATTAAAGCTAATTTTGCCTGATAACTTTTCCTTGCAAGATCTTTGATTAAATTTATTTAAGATTTAGGGCAGTAAATTCAATGGTAATTGCTGCCCATTTTTCCGCGGAAGGCCACACCATAACCCGATTTAATTCTCTGTAAATATCCCCGCCTGATAAGTTCAAAAAGTTATTGTATATAGAAAGAACTATCAAATATCCGGTCGTACATACTTTACTCAAATGGCTAATATTAGACACACCATGTAAATAATAATTAGTAAAAGCAATCCAAAGCACATACAATTTGCTGGTACTAAATTTGAACGAATACAGTAATATTTAACTAAATATGTTAAAAGAATATCCGATAATAGTTGTAGAATTGAAAATATAACATTGTAGTAACATAAATAATTATTTACTAAAAGGATCGATCAATGGTGCAAATTGAACAATTAGATAGAAATTTGAAGAATCTGTTATATTCGGATGATCCTGCAAAAAGAAGTCTTACCATAGAATCATTAATGAATGAAGAGTTAAATGATGAAATTATTGAAACTCTTTGCACTTTTGTAGAAGATACAGATAAAGGGGTACGTAATTCTGTAGATATGACCCTGTCATTTAATCCCAGCCCCAAAATACCATTGTATCTTGTAAAGTACGTTTCCTCACCAAACATATCATCAAGAAATTTAGCCGGCGAAATTTTACTTAAAATAGGCGATAAAGCCATCGATCCGATGGTAAACTATATCGATAATAATACGGATGATGATAAGAAATTTATAATAGATATCCTTGGATTAATTGGAGATCCTAAATCTGGATGTACGATATTAAAAGTATTGGAAACTAATCAAAACGACAATGTTATTTTGGCCTGCATTGAAGCATTGGGAAATCTTAAATATACAGATGCCTTAGACAGATTATTCCAGGCTTATGAGAAAAATGAACTATACCGGCCCACAATAATTGAAGCGCTTGGTAAAATTGGTTCTAAAAAGGCATTAGATTTTGTAATGTCAAAATATAGTGAAGAGGAAGATTTAATTAAGTTTTCCATAATAGAAAGCCTTGGTTCAATAGGGGATGAGCAATCATTTTTCTTTCTTATTTCCGAATTAAATGAAATATCAAGCCCGCTTATCAGCCCGATTATTGAATCAATTTTTGAATTAAGAGATAAATACAATCTTGATGTGCCTTTTGATGAAAGAGTAAAAAAAGCAATACTCCAGACAATATCCGAATCGGAACCGAAGTATAGAAAAGCTGCTGTTCATTTAATATCAGCCTTTGATGATGAAGAAATACTAACCGCCTGTCTGAAAATATATGGTGAAGATTTTGAACTTGATGAAATAATAAAGCCAAAAGTATTTGAAACGCCTTTGATATTATTTAATGCCCTGCCTGCTTTAATTACTGAATTGCCGAGCAACCTGATGAAATTGCTGGAGTTAACTAAAGAATTAATCGATGAAAATTCGGCAGAGATAATTAATACATTAGCCGGAATACAACGCCGTAATATTTCAGATTCGTTTACCCAATGTCTTGATAACCCCGACGAGGAAGTAAGAAAATTAGCAGTGGAATTATTGTTTACAATTGACCAGAATATAGCAGTATTGTTTATTGATAAAATGCTTGATGACGATAATCTATGGAACAGATTAAAGTTATTGGAATTATTAAGTGGAATTAATATGCCTGAAGCTGAATCAGCGCTTGTAAAAATGTCTAATGATCCTGAAGAAATGATAAGCGAGCGGGCAAAGTTTATTTTGTTCCAAAAGTCTGTATTACAACTTGAAACGAAACAAGAAGATAAGAAATGACGCAATATTCGACGATTACTTCAACACAGCCTGCTGTAACACAGCATAAAAATGTAAATGAGTTAGCGCTTAGCAGTGTAGCTTTTGAAAATTTTAGAAAAATGATCTATGATAGCTGCGGTATATATTTTCAGGATAATAAAAAATATCTGCTTGAAAGCCGGCTGCTTAAAAGAATAAATTATCTTGGGATGGATTCATACGAAGAGTATTATGACTATTTGAAGTATAATTCTTCTAACATCCAGGAAAAAAAATATTTATACGAAGCTATAACAATTAATGAAACGTTTTTCTTCAGAAATCAACCGCAATTGGATGCTTTGGTTACAACAGTAATCCCTCAATTAATTGCATCAAAACCGGGAAAGCCGAGAATTAAAATATGGAGCGCTGCTTCCTCATCGGGCGAAGAAGCGTATTCAACTGCAATTATAATATTCGATTTGCTTAGGCCAAAGTATCCGGATTTAGAAATAGAAATTGTTGGAACAGATATTAATAATGCAGTAATTGAAACGGCTAAAACAGGTATCTACAGGGAATATTCTATAAGAAATACTCAACCCTATTATCTGAAAAAATATTTTAAACCGGTAGGAAATGCCTTTGAAATAGATCCTGCCATTAAAAAAGTGGTCTCATTCAAAAATTTTAATCTCTTCGATGATATTAGCATGAGATCAATGACAAATTTTGATATAATATTTTGTGCTAACGTACTTATATATTTTGATGCAAAAGCAAAAATTAAAGTAGTATCAAATCTGTATAATTCATTAAACAAAGGCGGTTATTTGTTTATCGGGTATGCCGAAACTTTGCACACTATTTCAAAAGCATTTACTATAGTAAGTTTTCCTAAAACCATCGGTTATAAGAAGGAGTAATTGAAAGACATGAAAAAGGTTATTTTGGTAGCAGACGATTCACCTTCAATTAGAAAGTTTGTAGCGTTTGCACTAACCATGAAAGGATTTGATATTGTGCCCGTCTGTGACGGCATGGAAGCTCTTGAGAAGCTGCCGAGGGAGAATATAAATCTGGTTATTACTGATTTAAATATGCCTAACCTTGACGGTTTCGAATTGATAAAAGCTATCAGAAGTAACGTAGAGTTTAAGGATATCCCTATAATAATTCTTTCATCTCTTGCCGGGAACGAAGAGATTCAAAGAGGTATTGAGTATGGTGCAAATTCGTATCTTGTTAAACCATTTGATCCGAAACGGATTGCATACGAAGTTTCAAAATATTTAGATTGAGGAAGGAAATATGTCTTTAAAATTTTTAGTTGTAGATGACTCCGTGACAATGCGGAGAATTGTAATTAATTCATTGCGCAATCTTGGCTTTGATAGCTTTGTAGAAGCCGGCGATGGAAAAGAAGCTATGGATAAATTACAAGCTGACCAAACAATTAACTTTGTTATAACAGATTGGAACATGCCCAATGTTTCAGGCTTAGAGCTTGTAAGATCGATAAGGGGCAGTGAATCTTTATCAAAACTTTCAATCTTAATGGTTACTACACGCGGCGTTAAGGAAGATATAATAGAAGCTCTGAATGCAAAAGTGAATAATTATATTGTTAAACCTTTTACACCTCAAATCTTAAAAGAAAAAATTGATCAAATAATTAACGCAGGTTAATGGAGAGGCAATTATGAAACATGTGTCAAATATGACAGACTTATTTGAAAGGTTAAATGAATTAAAAGTAGTATTCAGATATAGTGAAAAGCTTATTCCTATAATCCAAAATCTTATGGATTTTATGAAGGAAACTGTTCCGCTTCTGGAAAACATTAATTCTTCTTTAATTGAAAGTACAAGCAAAATTCCTAAAGCCAGTGATCAATTAAACAATATTTCAAGTGCAACAGAATTAGCAACCACAGAAATTCTTGACATAGTAGATTCAATTTCAATTGATATGGAAAGGATAGAAAAATCTGTTAAAGATGTTAAATCTAAAGAAGAAGAAAAATTAGAAATATGGCAAAAAATTAAGACAATTCTTGGCTCAGAACCTTCTTCTGCTGAATTAGTTCAAAAGTATGAAGCGCTGAATAATTTTTTACCAATTGTTCCGGGAATGCTGGATGCTTTTCAGAAAGTAAAAAATGATGTTTACAATATTACACTATCATTGCAGGTTCAGGATATTACTACTCAGCAACTGGCAGCAGTTAACCATTTAATTGAATCAGTGCGATCAAGCCTGTCTTCATTAATGATGCACTTAGATGATTCTGAGATAAAAAGTTTTGATGGCTTCTATAAAGATATGCCCGTTGTAGGTACTTTTGATCCTAATGCCGAATATACAAAATCGACAGAACGCCAGGATGCTGCGGACGTATTAATTAATGACAGGAATAGTAAAACTACACAGGACGAAATAGATAAACTCTTTTCGTAGAAAATAATGGAATCAGAAAATAATTACTCGATGCTCAATGATCCCGAAATGAAGGAGATTGTTGATAGTTTTATAGTTGAGACAAGGGAAATATTGGAAAAGCTTGATCTGAATTTGATTGAGCTTGAAAACAGGCCGGAAGATACGGAACTGCTTAATGAAATTTTCCGTTCGTTTCATACTATAAAAGGCACTTCAGGTTTCTTAGGCCTTGATAAGCTTACTAAAGTTACTCACCGTTGTGAAGATATTCTTAATAAACTTCGTAAAGGTGAAGCTCTGTTAAATTCTGATATTATGGATGGTATCCTTAGCGCCTATGATAAGATAAAAGAGTTATCTGCCATGATTGAAACAAATTTAAATGAAGATGTTTCGGTTGATGAAACGGTAGAAATTCTTAATAATGTTATTAATAAGCTTGAAAATAAAGGCACCGCAAATATAAATAATGCAGAGGTTACAACTACCCAAGAAAATGAGGTTAAGGAAGCACCGGCAGATACAGCCATTAAAGAAACCCCTGTTGCAGTTGAAGAAAAAGCTGCTGTTAAAGAAACTCCTAAAGCCAATTCGCCATTGCCGGGGAAAAAATCAGAAAATACTATACGCGTAGACGTAGAGCGTCTTGACGAGTTATTGAATATAGCATCCGAACTTGTACT
>JARLHB010000270.1 GCA_031292465.1 Ignavibacteriaceae bacterium | reverse complement strand
TGAATTATAAGGATTCCAGTTATTTTCCTTTGATATTTTAATTATTTTCTTTTCATCAGGCAATTTTCTTAAGCCATAAACATTCATTACCGCACGCTTTAAGCCCAAATCATTAACGGGCAGCACATTTAATCTTCCAAGTGTAAAGATAAGAAACATATGAACAGTCCAAATGCCAATTCCTTTAACCCGGATTAAATGTTCAATTATTTCATCATCCGTTTTCTTCCCTAAATCTTTAAATTTTACATCCCCCGTTAGGACTTTTTCCGAAAGATCTTTAACATACTTAACTTTGGCATTTGAAAGCCCGAGGCTTCTTAATATTTCATCCGGTGTTTTAAGTATTTCATCAGGAATAAGTTTATTACTAAAATGGCCCAGGAACTTCCTGTTTATTGCCGCCGCCGAATAAATTGATAGCTGCTGCTGAATAATTGAGCGAACCAGCATACCGTAATAATTTCTTTTGGGTAAAATAGAGCATGATTCGGATTTTTCAATTATCTTTGCCAGGTACTTATCATTTTTTAAAATATGGTTTATGCCGTTTTGTATGTCTAAGGAATTCATTATACTTATGATGTCTTATAAAAATTCTTATTAAATATACTTTAAAATAATGTCACAAAGCAAAGGGATAGGACCATTAATTAAGAACCTTCTTTTTACCGGTGTAGATACACAGGCAATTAAGATGAATTTACTTCAAAGTAACTTCTTGTCTTATAAAGAGGGGGACATAATATTTCAATCCGGGGATAAAAGCGATTATCTTTATTTAATACTCGACGGTGAGGTAAAACTTAAAATAAACAGCCCCGGCAGCAATTCAACCATTCGGGAAAAAGAAAAAAATGATTTTTTTGGAGATTTTGAAGTCCTAGACGGCACTCCCCGTAAATCTTCTGCCGTTGCAAACACCGATTGTGTTTTATATAAGCTGTCCCAAAAGGAATTACTTGATTTAATTTCAGTTCATGGCGTAATTAAAGATACTATTACAGCAGAAAAAGGCGATGATACAACATTTGTCAAGAATAACTCCTACCAAATAAGACAAGGTTTAGATGGAACCGGGGAAGCAATTATTGATGCGCCGGCACCTTACCATGAACCTGATTTGTCCGGCGAAAATATCGAAGAATTAACCTCTGATATTCAATTTGAGGACTCTGAAGTGGAATTTTCCAATTCGGAAATTATTTCACCTGAATCCGAAACAATACCGTTGCCTGAAGAAACTCCTTTGACCGAAGCCAGTTCTTTGCTTGCGGAAAGTTCTGTAGTTGAAGAACAACAGCAGACAGAAGAAATATTGCCGCAGGAGGATAAAGAATTGACTGAAGAGCCGGTTCCTGCAGAGGCCCCCTTACCCGCTGAAAGTAAAACACCATTACTCTATGATGATGAAGACCTGTCAGGCGGAAGCATTTTTTCAGCCGCGTTGAATGGCGATATCGAGTTCGCAGATGAACCCGTCATTGAAGAAACGCCTGTTGATAAGGAAATACAGGTTCCGGAAATATCTGGTCCGGAAATCCAAGTCCCTGAAATGTTAGATCAGGAAATACCAGCCCCTGAAGCGACTGAAGTTCAAAGTTTTACGGAATCCGTACAGGATGAATTAGATTACAAAAAAATACTTGCCGCTGTTCAGAAAATCCATAAAAATACCGAACTTGATAAGATAGTCCACTCTATTCTTGAAAGCATATTAACTTTATTCGACGCACAAATAGCCAGAATTTTTATTTTAGACGAAGTGAACCATGAACTTTGGTCTTTCCCGTTTATGGATAATTCAGAAGAAATACGAAAAGTAAAAATCGGTGTAGGGCTTATCGGCGCTTGTGCGCAGGATAATGATGTTATCAACATAAAGAATCCGGAAATGGATGCAAGATTTAACCTGCAAAGTGATGCAGTTGAAAATATTGTCGCAGAAGATATGCTGCTTTTCCCCGTTCGGGACGAAGCCAATAATGTTGCCGCTGTTGTTCAAATGATAAACAGCGCTAAAGATGGCTTCAATAAACTTGATGAAGATACACTTCAGTTACTTTCTTCCGATATATGTACAGCTATTTCAAAATCGTACCAAAATCCTGATAAAACAAATACCGGAAATTTATATCAATTAGAAAAGATGGCGGACTTTTTTATTAATGAAATAAGCACTCCCCTGTCGCTTATAAACCGCTATGCAGAATTCGTTTGGAAAAAGACAGGCATTAAAGAGATAAAGCAGGTATCCGAATTTATTATAGAACAGGTAAAGTCGATATCGACTTATTCGGATATAATAAAAGATTTTGTATATGAGAAGAATTCCCTTAAGGGTGAAGCGCTTGATTTGAAGACAACTCTTAACAGTATCCTCGATATGTTTGCAGAATATGTGGAATCAAAGCAGACCAACCTATTTAAGAAAATAGATGCCGAAACAACTGTTTTTATAAATGCCGATGCATTCTACCATGCATGTTTCCAGATTATTAAGTGCATTTGTGAATCTGTGCCTGAAGGCGGTAATATTTATATATTATCTCAAATTGACGGCGGTTCTATTTCAATTGAATTTCTTGCCACCGGCAAAGGAATTACAGAAGAAATAAAAAACAAATTGTCTAAATCGTTTATATTGCACGGGAATATTGAGAACATTGGCTTATCCATTGCAAATAAACTAATTAAAGATTTT
>JARLHB010000269.1 GCA_031292465.1 Ignavibacteriaceae bacterium | reverse complement strand
TGCATTTTCAAGCGGAGTAGTCACCGTAATCATCATCTTATCTATTGGCTGCTCGCCGTTATCTGCAATAATTTTAATTTTGGGAAATGTAATATTTGGAAACAGTCCGGTTTGAATGCTGAAAAGCGAATAAATGCCGCCTAATAATACTATTACGAGTATAACAGCAATCGGAACTTTGTATTTAACATAGAAGTTGTTCATTTAACAATCTCTACTTTTGTTGTATCAGGAAGCCCGTAAGCTCCCTTGGAAATGATTTTATCTGATGAGCTAAGTTTTGGGTCAAGTATTTGTATCAGGCTGTCATTTTCAATCCCCTTTTTAATATTTATCCTGACAGCGGTTGAATCATTTACAACTTTCATAATCCAGAATATATTTTCCGTAACATCCGTCATTATAGAAGATTTTGGCAAAGTAATGGCATCTTTATAAATTTTTACAGGTATCTTAACAATAACATTTAAATTTTCAGGGATTTCTTTATTTGTTGAAATTTTTATTAAATAGGTTTGCGTCTGGCTTGCAAGATCAACTGTGGGTACTCTTTTCTCAATTATTCCTGAAAATTTCTCTCCGCCTGGAAGAGTGATTTCACATTTTTCATTTGGATTTATTTTTGACGAATTTTCAAAGGGGACACTCAGTTTGACTATTAATGATGAAGGATTTGAAATAACGGCAAGTTGTTCTCCATCAGAAATAAAATCTCCGGTATGATAATCAAGTTCAGTTAAAGTACCCTGCGATTTTGCCCTGATAAAAATTGAACCTTGAAAGGTTTCATTGCCTAATTTCAGCCTGACAGTGTCAGCAGCAGCCAGTTCTTTTGTTTTTATTTGGAAAAGAATATCTCCCGGTTTTACCTTATCCCCAATATTCTTGCATGCCTTTTCAATAAATCCCTGAAAAGTAGCCCTTACAATTTCTTTATTAAGAAACGCCGTATTAGCATTTAATTCCAGGTAATCTTTCATATCGGTTATTACCGGCTGTGTAACCTGAACCGGGGCTCCTGAATTTCCTTCTCCTGTTTTATCGCTTTCTCCCTTGCAGGATACCAGTATTAGCGCCGTCAAAATAATTGCCGGTACAGGTAAAATTTTAAAAATAATTTTAGTATAATTCATTCTACCAATTCCAATATATGTAATTGCTTATTTCAAGCTGATAATTAATTTCCGCGGTAATATTATTCTTCCTGATATCAATATAATTTTTTAACAAAACGAGGTAATCAATCATTGATAAATTACCCTGCTGTAATTGCCGTTCGGAAATATTTAATAGTTTTTTATAATCGCCAATTTGGCTGTTCAGATCATCTAAATTCTTTTTTAATGATTTTATCCTGCTGCCAGAATCCGTTCTCTTTGCAGATATATTACCGGCCAGGTAGTCTTTATATTGCAAAAGAGTTTGTTCAGATAGATATGACTGCTGCCTTGTAATATCTTTTTGATTGCCGTCCAGTATCGGCATGGAAAAGTTTATTCCGGCGCTTAGCCCGAACTTTCTTTGAATATCGTTTACTTCGACAGCATTTAGCCCCGCATTAAAGAACAAACTAACCTGCGGTGAATACTTTGCCTCAAATATTTTTTGTTGATTTTCCGCATCAAGGCTATCTAAGTAATATTGAGTTAAAAAATTAGAGCCGGAAACAGATGGAAGTAAATTTAAATTTACGCTATCTATCATTACGGTTTGAGTATCTTTTATTCCACAATAGGAATATAACTGGGAAAGGCTGCTTTTATAATTCTGCCAGGTTTGCTCTTCGTCTATTTGCTGCGATTTAAATTCTATTTTTAGAAGCAGGTAATCCTGGGCTTTAAGAAAGCCCCTGGCAACAAGGTCACCTGAGATATTTAGCTGGTCATTCAGGTTGTTTTTAATCTCGCTGGAAGCGTTGTACAGCAGGAGGTACTGGAGTGTATTCAGATATAAATCAGTTACCTGTTTCTGTACGTTATGCTTTTCCTCATTAGATTTATTCTCGTAGCTCTTGCCGTGTATAAGCTTTTGGTCGTTTAGTGCATCAAGAAGAACGCCATTAAAGATATTCTTTTGAACATTTATCTGTGCTGAATATAATCCCCCGTTAGTCAGGCCTGCATCATAACCGATTGCATTAGATCCCGGATTTGATGTAATAAGGACACCGTCATTATTAAAATAAGGGACAAAGAGATAACCGCCTGATAAATAGACCTGGAAAGCAGAGTTCTGCGCCACATCCAGTTTCTTTTGAAGATTGTTAATTAAATACTGGTTGGTATAATCCTTTATAGCAGGCGAATTATTTTCCGCCTTATTAATAAAGTAATCAAGATTATATTGAGCAAAGATAAAATTGCTAAAACCTGTTAATAGAATAATAATGTGTTTAAAAGTCATTAATAATATTATATAATTAATATTAACTGATAGAATATTTAGAATTTAGGCCTGAGCCCCCGGAATAATCTTGAGATGCGGCTAAAGCCAAAAGTTTTGTTTATGTAATTGCCACAGCCTGAAGGGTGTGGCAATTCGATTATAAAACTGCCGTAATGTGTGTAAATAAATAATTAAACCAATTTCCTGTTTAACAAAAATATCTAAAAGATACATTATTAACCAAAGAACAGTTCAACATTTTCCCGGGATAAATTTATTTCATTCCCAGGATAAGCACGCCGAAACTTTTCGCATTATTTTGGTCATCAATTGTACCAATCAGATAAACATTATGCGTAGTTGGATCCAGCGCCATAGTGTGAAGGCCTTTTTCCGTAGTTACATTATCAATTACCTTAAATTCAGAAGGTGATATTTCCCGGATAACTGTTACCGTTCCCTCGCCATTGGAGCTGAATGCAAGTTTAGTTTCAGGGTCAAACCCGCAGGCATCAACTCTTCCGCCAATCGGCTGGGTTGTTATTACTTTACCGGTTTTTGAATTTACAATTGCCATTAATTTGTTGTCGCATCCTGCGAACAAAATATTATTTTTAATATCGAACGCTAAACCGGAAGGGCTTTCTCCTGGAGCAATAGGCCAGGTTTTAATAACTTTTAATTTCTTCGGATCAAATTCGATAATCTGGCTTTTGTTTTCAAGATTAACATACATCAAACCTTTGCCATTTGATGCAGCAAATTCAGGTTTGCCGTCTAATGTAATAGTACCAACTACTGCATTGGTTTTAACATCTATCGCGGTTGCGTTGGAGCTGCGCCCGTTGAACGTAAAAACTCTTTTAGTAAACGGATCATAAATAATTGCATCGGGATTCTTTCCGGTAACATGAATATTCCCGGTTGTCTTAAAAGTACTTAGGTCAAATACAGTAACAGTGTCATTCATGCCATTGCTGATAAATCCTTTGTTAAATTCATCTGCAAAAGCAATTCCGTGCACACCATGTAAGTCTGAAATTTCGCCTATTACTTTGTTTGAAGTTAAATCAATAACATGAACCCTTGTACCATGAGAGACGTACAATTTATGCGCGGGAACATCAACAGCGGTGTAATCCCACCGGCCTTCACCTCCGATGTTTATTTTACCTGTTATTTTGTATCCTGAAGTTTGAGACAATAAAACCGCGGGCACAAGAAGGAGAAGGGAACAAAAAGATATTATTATCTTTCTCATACGAACCTCACTTAGATTAATTACTTACTAATATTTTAATTTAACTGCCTATTTATTCATTTCCCTGATTATTGCTGTTATCGGGCTGATCGTTATTGTTCTGGCGCTTCTCTTCTTTATAATCATTAAAATTGAATTTAACATCAAGCATTACCTGCGGCGCTTTCTGAGTAAAATAATTATAGTTATAAAAGTCTGTTCCCTGTGAAGTAAATTCCCGTTTCCCTGTTTGGAAAACATCATTAACCTGTAAAGTTAAAGATATTTTCTTTCCAATAAGGTCCTGTTTTACAGCCATATCTGTGGTAAAAAATCCTTCCCATTTACCTTGTGCTGAAACAGACGGGCTAAAGTATCTTGTATTTATCTGTATGGATGTTGAAGTTGTTACTTTAAAAACATTATTGTTTTTTATACTCCAGTTAAAACTCTCTTTTGCAAAAGATTGGTCGCTGATTGCACCTTTAACCCGATAATCATAAAGGTCTCCCATTAAATTAAACTCCCATAATTTAATTGGATTGAACAAGACCATGAACTCGGCGCCAAGAGAATAATCCGTTCCTATATTAGCAATTGAATTCAGCGTTACATTTTCTGCATATACAGAATTAATATGCTCTATCTTGTCATGTGTAAAGCGGTAATAAAAATCGTTGGAAAATGAAACCGGTCCAAAAAATGTTTGATAGCCTAATTCATACGAATCAATAAGTTCCGGCTTAAGATCAGGATTACCAATGCGGACATTGTTTGCATTAAACCATGTATAAAAAGGCTCAAGGTCCCCGCCGTCCGGGCGGTCAATCCTGCGTGAATAACTGGCCATAAGCTGGGTTCCGCCTGCTAAACTATAGGAAGAATGCAATGACGGAAAGAAATCCCACCTGCTTAAAGAAAACTTCTGATTTGTATTAACTAATTTAACAAGCTGGTAAGTATACTCTGAACGGAATCCTATTTGGACACCCAAACTATCCCATTGGTTTGAGAGCATAGAATATGCTGCAAAATTAGTGCGGTTAAAATCATTTGTATTGCTGTATAAAGATTGGAAGTTATAATTCCCACTTGTTGAATCATATAGATAGAGTGTATTACTATCCTGGTAAACCCTGCGTTGGAATTGTGTCCCGGCAGAAAATTTTTCCTTTTTATTAAACGGCAATGTATAATCTATTTTGCCTCTTATCTGGTCTTCCGGCCCAAGCTCTGTAGTTTTTGTGCCATTTAGCTGTAAAACATCCTGCGTTTGGATTGTAGCGGCTGCATCATTTGAATTATTATGGCTGAAGAAAAATTCACCTGAAAGCTCGTGCCCATTGGAATCAAATTTATGGCTATAATTTGTATTCATATTATAATAGGTGCCGGAATGATTACCGTTTGTGTTATCTATATAATAATTTTGTTGTAAGTCCGTGCTTAACCATTGATCCGTATACGAGATAGAATTTCTGTGAAATGATCTTGAACCGTAGCTGCCGCCAAATGAAAGATTATCGTTATCACTGAGCTCAAAATTTATTCCTCCTCTCACTCCGGAAATAATTCTTTGCCACAACATATTTCCGTTAGAGTTTATATATGAGGTACTGTCTCCAAGCATGAATTGTTTTTCCTGCCTGTTAGAGCCGGGAAAAGAACGCCGGTTAAAATTTACTCCGAAATCATAGCTTACTGCATTTGCTTTGTACTGAAAAAGGAAATTACCGCCATATTTATCATTTAAGCCGCCGGTTATATCGCCAACCCCGCTTAAACCGAGATTTGAATCCTTTTTAAGTTTGATGTCAATAATTCCCGCTGTACCTCCTGCATCATATTTTGCAGATGGGTTTGTGTTGATTTCAATACTTTGTATTGAACTTGCCGGTATCTGCTGCAGCGCGTCCTGTGCGCTCATTACCGAAGGGCGGCCATCAATTAATACTGTAAAATTAGTGCTTCCTCTTAAACTTACGGTTCCATCAATATCTACACTAACCGAAGGAACGTTTTGAAGGACATCCGCAGCTGTGCCTGATATTGCCGTGTGCATTTGGCTTACATCAATTACCTTTTTATCAAGATTGTATGATATCGGCGATCTCTGCCCTTCCACAACTACATTCTGTAAGTTTATGGCGGTTGGTTTGATATTAATTGTACCTAAATCTACAGATGGCTTCGCATCAGAGATGGAAATATTATCAATCCGTTTCTTTTCATATCCCACAAACTGAATAAATAAGTAATATTTACCAGGTTTAATGCCTTTTAAATTAAATTTTCCCGCATTATTTGTAACAGAGCCTGTTACCTGCGTATTATTCGTTAAAGTAAAAAGGATAATATTTGAAAACTCAACAGGCATTTTTGTAGTTTCATCTAAAACTTTGCCGGTTATAATTCCGTTGTTTACTAATTCTTTTTTCGGATTGCTAAATACAATATTTGTAAAAGTAATAATGATTATTAGAAGTAAATTTGCTTTCTTGAACACTAGATCTCCATAGAATAACTCAGATAAAGAATGTTATGCAATCGTCAGTTATATAATTTCCACCGTTACGGCAGGTTCCCAACAAAATGCAATTCGTTAATTAAAATTAAATTAAATAGATGAAAACAAGATGAAAAACAATATCTTGCCTGCACCTTCATAAAACATATGAACAATACTAAAAAGACCGGATTTAATTGACATATTAAGAAAGGTTCGTTGGAAGAGTAATATTGAATACGGTTTTTACACCGATTTCGCTCTTAACTTTTATTTCGCCTCTATGTAAATCAACAATTTCCTTTGCAATAGCCAGCCCCAGCCCGCTGCCGCTTATTTCGGCGCGTATTTCATTCGATCTGTAAAATCTGTTAAATATGTAAGGTATTTCAGATGGAGATATTCCTATACCTGAATCTTCCACATTTATATTAATTTTATTTCCTGTAATCTTTCCTAAAACAATTGTTACACCTGAACCCGACATTGAATATTTAATGGCATTATCAATAAGATTTAAGAAAACGCTTTTTAGCTTTTCTTTATCTGCCTTCATTTCAACTGCATCATCCAGCGACAAAGTTATTTGGATGTTTTTCTTAACCGCAGCCTGATTCATAGTTTGGACACAATCTGCCAACAATTCATCAATTCTTATTTGACTAAGATTTAATTTGTCCTGAGATATGTCCAATTTTGCAATAGTTAAAAGAGAACTGGTAAGTTTGGAAAGGCTTTCTATTTCCGAGAGAGCATTCTTTATACTCTCGTTCAATTCTGTATCTTTTATTTTCTTATCTAATATTTCCAGCTCTGTTTGTATAACGGTTAAAGGTGTCCTTATTTCATGTGATGCGTTTGCTACAAATCTCTTTTGGCTCTTAAAGGCATAATCAATTCTTTCAATCATTTCGTTTAATGTTTCGCCCAGCGCCCTTACTTCATCCCTTGCTTTTGGAAGTTCAAGGCGCATATCAAGGTTTTTCCCGGAAATATTTTTTGCAGTATCTGCCATCCTTGCTACGGGTTTGAATGCAGCCTTCGAAATAAAATATGCTGTTATACCGGTAATAATCAATCCCGCGGGAATGATGAATAAAAACAAATAAAACATCCTGTCAAGTTCTTCATGTACGTCTCTGTCAGAAGCCGCTGTTTCCAGTATATATACCGAATCTTTTGCTGTCTCGAAAGAACTCCATAAAATATGGTATTTCCTGTGCTTAACTCTCTTTTTTTCATAGATAAAAGTGTTTTTAACTGCTTTCTTAATATCATCTGTGGGAATGTTATAAAACGTTGAATCTTTGGTTACTACTTCTCCCTTTGAATTAAATAGTTGAAACTTTTCCTCAATTAGTCCCTTTGCACGAATGGCAGACAACTTTTTTAAATCTAACTGTTCATGATCATCCAGCTCATCTTCAATTTCAGTCCGTAAGGAAATGGAATAACTTTTAAGGTTTGTATCTAACTTCATGAACGCAGCTTCCCTGGTGCTGTTATAAATTATTGCAGCAAAAATGGTAAGCAATACTCCGAATGCCAATGTATATGCTAAAATTATTTTAAATTTAATTGTAAACATTCATTCTTCGTTATCTGTAAAGATATAGCCTGAGCCTCTGACTGTATGGATTAATGGTCTATTAAAATCTTTATCAATTTTCTGCCGCAGGAATTTTACAAACGATTCAATAACATTGCTCCGGGGATCAAAATTCATATCCCATAAATGTTCTGAGATCGTCTCTCTCGATAATATCTTATTCGGGTTCATCATAAATAATTCCAAAAGTGCAAACTCCTTTGTTGAAAGCTGCGTCTCTTTGCCTTCACGGTATGCAACATGCGTATTCAAATCAAGCCGGACTCCATATTTTTCAAGCAGAGCAGTTTTAATATCGAGTCCTCTTCTTAATAATGCACGCATCCTTGCAAGCAGTTCGCCAAAATGAAAAGGTTTTGCAAGATAATCATCAGCGCCCTGGTCCAACCCTTTTATTTTATCAGATACATCATCAAGTGCGGTGAGCATCAAAATTGGAGTAAGTATTTTTTTCAGGCGCAGGTTCCGGCAGGTTTGAAAACCATCCTGCTTAGGGAGCATAATATCCAAAATAATTATATCATAATCATTTATTTCCGCAAGCTGCTCACCTAAAATTCCGTCTAATGCGGTATCGACTGCATAACCCTCAGTTTTTAACCCTTTGCTCAAAGCAGAGGATATTTTCTTATCATCTTCTACTAACAAAACCCGCATATTTTTTCCGGTAAATATAATAAGTTAAAATGAAATGATTATGAAAATTGGATGGCTAATTATGAAATTTTAGCAGAATTCCTATTAATAGAAGAAATTTATCCCGAAACAGATTTTACAAGGCTTTTAATAATATCAAAAGTATTTTACACTATCATTTCAGTAAAATCAGTTTATTAATTTTTTGGTAATTTACCTTGCCTTTAACTGTAAAATTACAAAAATATAAGCCGCTGGCAAATTTACTTGCATTCCAATACAACTTGTACATTCCCCTTGACTGGTTACCTTCGAATAACTTTGCAACACTCTGTCCAAGGATATTAAATATCTCAATTTTCACATATGAATCACCCGGAATATTATAGTTTATATAAGTACCCGGATTAAAAGGATTGGGATAATTATTATAAAGTTCGCAAGACTCTATAGTTGTGCC
>JARLHB010000268.1 GCA_031292465.1 Ignavibacteriaceae bacterium | reverse complement strand
TGGAAATGGTGGGATTAAGCGTAATACCATTGTAGGATGTAAATCCTTCGTGGCATTTTACAGGCAGTTCTATTTCGTCTAATTCAACAGGATATTTAGTTAAAACTTTATCAATAATAAATTCATTTTCTTCAGGGGTAAGCGTGCATGTGGAATAGACGATAGTTCCGCCGGTCTTAACCATTTTTATTGCAGCAATTAGCAGGCGTAATTGAAGATCGCCAAGCCTTTCTGCAATGTCTTTAGACCACCAATTGCTTATCTCTTCTTTCTTCTGGATAATACCCAGTCCACTGCAAGGCGCATCGACTAAGACTTTATCAAAGTAAGACTCATATATTTTACTTAACCACTCTCCCTTGGAGCTCATTACTCCTGCATTCATTATATTCATCCGGTCTATATTATAGACCAGCATTTTAACCCTGTTAAGAGATACTTCATTAGCAACAAGAGTTCCTTTGTTATTCATCATAGCCGCTATTTCGGTTGTCTTAGAACCCGGAGCAGCGCATAAATCCAAAACAGTTTCATTCTCGCGTGGCTCTAAGATTAGCGGCGGTATCATTGATGAAAGGCCCTGAATATAATATTCGCCTATTATATGTTCTATTGTTTTTCCTAAAACACCGTTGTCCTGTGTAATTTTTAAAGCGCCGGGCACTGAACTTATTTCTTCAGCTTCAATGGAATGATTTTGTTTGAGTTTTGTAAGTAAATTTTCCGTTGTGGCTTTTATTGTATTTACTCTTATATATTGGGCAGGCTCCTGTTTAATGTACTCCGTATATATATTAGCAGCCTGTTCACCATATAGTGACTTAATGTAAGAAAAGATATTGTCGCTTATTTCTATCAATCCGCTTTTAGTACCTTATAAGATTTAATATTTTGAATATATTGTTGATAAGTAATGCAGAGTCTTTACCGCCCGGAAAATTCTTCTTATAATCAGCTTCAATTTGCTTTATTAGTTGATCAAGATAATTCTCATACTTTTCCACAGTGCTCTTTAGTTCCGTCTCTTTTTCAGGGATAGTAATTTTTAAAGGCCTGTTCCTGTTTGAGTAAATTATATATTTTGCTTTTAGATGGCTTTCAACATTCATAAATACACTGCCGTCTGTCGTTAGTATCTCAATTGAACCAAAGAAAGAACCGCCTATTATAAGAGCCTTCCCGGGTAAAGTAATATCCTGCAATGCAGTTGAATCTATAAATTCATCCGGAAAGGATTTTAATGATTTGCCGGACATTTTATTTGTCCAATTCGATATAAATTCTTTGTCGGTCAGTTAATTCTCCATGCTTCTATTTATAAATTCTGAGATAATTTTCTTTAATTGCTCGGAATCGGAATATTTCTTAATCGTCAGCAACGCAGAGCTGCATCCGGCAATCATTGAAGAAACGCTTTCAACATTTTTATTATACAAAGCAAGAACGGGCATTTTTTCTTTGTATAAGGCATAAGAGATTTCAAAGCCTACACCCAAACTTGCACCGGAAACCTCAGCAATAAGCAGGCTGCTTTTCTCAATCCATTTTATGTCTCTCTTAAAAATTTGTTTTTCGGTGAGAGGTATGGATGATTTGAACTCCTCATTAACTTCAGACAAAGCAGTATGACCAAGAGATTTTATATGCTGGATAATTTCCTTAAAATCGTTCTGGTATTGTGTATTGCCTTTAATAGGACCGGCGCAATATATAATCATATCAGGATTCTAAAATTTTTTTATAATAGTCTTCATACATAGGAACAACAATTGATTTATCAAAAAGTTCAACTGCTCTTTTCCTGGAGCCTTCGGAAAACATCGCGTGTTTTTTTTCATTTGATAAAAGATCTATGCAGTATTTAGCCATCCTGCTAATGTCGCCTATTTCGGCAATAAATCCTGTCTCATTATGCCGTACTAATTCAGGCAGGCCGCCTACACTCGAGGCAATAACCGGAACGCCGCAGGCCATTGCTTCTAATGCTGCAAGCCCAAAACTTTCAGATTGAGACGGAATCAAAAACAAATCTGCAGCGTTTAATATTTCAACTAAACCATCCTGCTTCCCTAAAAATTTAACATGATCGCAAAGGCCAAGTTCTCTGCATAAGCGTTCGCATTCAGAACGGTCCGGGCCGTCGCCGACCAACACAAGTTTTGACGGTATCTCTTTTACAACCTGGTCAAAAATTCTTATGGTGTCTGGTACTCTTTTTACAGGCCTGAAATTAGAAGTATGGACAAGGATTTTTTCACCTTTAGGAGCCAGATGTTCTCTGAAAGCGCAATCTTTTTGAGGATGATAAATTTCGGTATCAACAAAATTCGGAATAACCTGAATATCTTTTTCAATTGAGTAATTTGTCAGAGTTTTTTCTTTTAAGAACCTGGAAACAGCTGTAACTCCGTCACTCTGTTCGGTACTGAACTTAACTAAAGGCAGAAATGAAGGTTCCAGACCGACTAACGTTATGTCCGTACCATGTAAAGTTGTAATAACTTTAATATCTCTTTTTTCCTTAAGCATTTGTTTTGCCAAGTAAGCGCTGCTGGCATGTGGTATTGCATAATGGACATGAAGCAAATCGAGCTTTTCATATAGTGCCACTTCAACCATTTTACTTGCCAGAGCTAAGCTGTATAAAGGAAATTCGAACAAGGGGTAGCTGCTTAATTCTACTTCATGAAACACAACATTTTCAACAAAGTTTGTCAGCCGAAAAGGTAGTGCATAGCTAATAAAATGAATCTGGTGTCCTCTTTTTGCAAGTTCCTTACCGAGTTCTGTTGCAATAACACCGCTCCCGCCGTAAGTAGGATAGCAGGTAATCCCTATCTTCATAACTTTCCGATTTCTTCTAATAAGTTGATTAGATAATTCTTTAATACTTCCAAATATACTCTAAATTGTAAACAATATTTACTGTTAAAAAAAACGATAGTTGCAGTTGTTTATAATCACTTAAAACCAGTGATAATTTATATTTTTTAATAAAACATTATTGGAAATACTAAACAATTGGGCTATTTTTAAAAATTAACTGATTAGCATAGTAATAAATTACCAATTCACAATACAAAAAGTATTTGGAATCCTTGTCTGTTGTGTAACATCGGTAAATAATTAAAAAGGATTGAATAATTTTCTACTGGAGATTATAAGCAAAGGCATCTATGAAACTGATGGTAATCGGGCATACAGTTGAAGATCACGTCTATATAAACGGCAAAGATATAATAAAGCCCGGCGGAATATTTTATACTGCGATTGGATTAAAGAATTTTATAGATAAAGAAGACACGGTATTGTTGAATACCTTTGTTCAGAAAGAGAATTACGATTTATTTGCAGGAGTATATGATGAGCTGGGAAAAGATAATCTTAAATTTGTCGAGAGAATTCCTAAAGTTTACCTGACGCTGCATGATTTTAAAGAACGCGGCGAAACATATGAGAGTATTTCTCAAAATCTTGATATTGAAATAAAAAATCTGAATAATTCCGATGGTATTCTGATAAATATGATAACCGGATTTGATATTACCTTAAACCAACTAAAGGAAATAAGGCAGGAATACAAAGGGTTAATATTTATGGATGTACATACTCTTTCCCGCGGCCTTGATGAAAATTTAAAAAGGAATTTCAGGCCGATTCCAATTGTTGATGAATGGATTTCTTCTGTAGATATTCTTCAGGCAAATGTAAACGAACTGAAAACAATCAGTGATAAAACTGATGAAAAAGACGCTGCTGAAGAAATATTAAGGCGCGGGGTAAAAATATTTATACTAACCAAAGGTGAAATTGGTGCAAGAGTGTTTACCCTTAATAATAATGAAATTATTTCCATATTTAAATCTTCGATAAAAATTGGAAATAAAAATATGATTGGCTGCGGTGATATTTTTGGCGCAGTATTTTTTTATACATATATTAAAACAAGAGATTTGTATAAGTCATTGGAGTTCGCAAACACTGCTGCGGGTTATACAGCTTCTTATGAAGATATTAATGCATTTAACGGTTTAAAAAATGACGTTTTCACACGATATAATTAAGAAAAGAGTTTTAGTTATCGGCGCTAACGGTATGCTCGGCCAGCGCGTTATAAATTTTTATTCAAAACAAGATAATGTCGAATTGCTCGGCAGTTCTGTTGAGCCGGATCCGGTATACAAAAATACCGATTATGTCTGCGGCGATATGTCAAAAAGAGACAGCATAAAAAAAGTTATATATGACTTTTACCCGGATATAGTTATAAATACCGCTGCTTATACTAATGTGGACAAATGCGAAGTTGAAAGGGAGGCAGCATGGAAGGTAAATGTAAAAGGTGTTGAATATATTGCAGAAGCATGCCGCGTTATTGATGCACACCTTATCCATATTTCATCCGATTATGTCTTTGACGGAACTAAAGGCCCGTATAATGAAACGGCGGTTCCAAATCCGCTTGGCTACTACGGCAGGACGAAACTTGCAAGTGAAAATGCTTTAAAAATAAGCGGCTCTATTCATACAATATTAAGGACAAATGTACTTTACGGAATTGCCGACAGCCGGCCGGATTTTGTAAGATGGCTTGTTAATACTGTTCGTAAAGGCGATAGTGTAAGAATTGTAACCGACCAGATAAACAACCCTACATTTCTTGATGATCTTGTTCAGGCAATAAGTAAAGCTGTGGAATTTAATAAGCAGGGAATTTATAATGTCGGGGGCAAAGAATTCCTTTCCCGCTATGAATTTTCTATGAAAATTGCAGATTATTTTAATATAGATAAAAATCTGATTACGCCAATAAAAACAGTAGAGCTAAACCAGCCCGCCTTGCGCCCTCTTAAATCAGGGCTGATTATACTTAAAGCAGAAACAGAGCTTGATTATAAGCCACTATCCATAATTGAATCTCTTGCGATTATGAAACGAGAACTATCAATGTAAATTTTAGTAAACGTAAGATGTGAAACGCTGGCTTGCAGCAGGCAGGTGGAAGGATAAGAATAAGCCTCTTAGTTAAACTAAATTATTTATTGGACATTAATCTAGTAAATATTTTTTTAGCAAAGCATCAGAATCCATATCTTCTGTTTTCCAAACGTGTCTTCTCCAGCCATTGGGAAAGTGTGTATTAAAATATTGATTCCATATTTTATCAATTTTTATTTGTTCTAATCCCTTTACAGTGCAATAAATTGATGTATGTTGTGGAATATTATTTATTGTTTCTTTTAGCATATTCATATTTTCTTCTCCAAAACTAAAGCCCAAGAAAAAAATGTGTTCGGCGTATGCTAGAGCTTCCCAAATGGGGTCACCTTTTGGGATTGATATTCGTTCTGGGATTGTTTGTATATATTCTGTAAGAAGATTCAGGTAATCATAATCAATGGTTGTCTCCCCATATCCTAAGGACTCGATACGAGTAGATGAGATAGGAGAAGCACTCATTTTATTCTGCCAGGGTAAGGGGCCTAATTGCCCATAGACATGAATAATATTTATTTTATTAATTACTTCTTTATATGCTTCTTTATTTTCATCTTTTAAAGTCTCAGAGAAATTCTTGCTCAAGGAATAGTGTAAATAATACTCCAACGACCTATCGTAATTAAAGGTAATAAAAGTGATTTTATTATCACCAAATTGTTTATAGCTATCTGGATTTTCCAAACCGTTAAGCATATATTGAAATATTGACGAATACCAATTACCTGCATTATTTCTTCTGGTAAAATACACCAAGCTTTCTTTTTCACTATCTAACAAACTAAGTATTATTGCCTTCTTGCCTAATTCAGAAAAAAATGGAATACTGCGGTGACGATTTAAGAATAAATCAATACTGGTTTGGGGAGTGCCCTTAAATTGATCTAAAAAAACAGCAATTTCTTTATCTAAATTATCGACCATATAAGGATTTTTTCCATGAGCTATTTTTGTCATTCTACTGCGAAAATTATCTATTATTTTCCAATTTAAATTATATCCTGTAGGAAAATTATAGGGTGCGCTTGCACCCGCGCCTAGTATGAAGACAGTGTTTTGTTTTATCATGGATAATCCCTTTTGCTTAAACAAAGTTAGGGAATTTTTAATTTAAAATATAGTTTGTACTTTGGGTGGAAAAATATATTAAGACATCATGTCACCGCGATGCGGTTCTGTTTCATTTTAAACGATATTATTTCTACAAGCATTTCGCCCCGATGGGGCTAATTTCGCATGTTAAGTCCCTGTTGTTCAGTCATATACTGATGATTCCGCCAAAAACGCCGAAGGTTTGTACATCGAATAAACGGTAAATATGTTTTGAATATAAATTAAAAGCGGAGAATTAAATCTGATATGGGTATCAGTTTTCTCCATAAAAAATAAATATTAATTTAACACCCCGCAACCTTTTCAAAGCATACCGAGTCTAACATTCTAAAAAGAATATTCATGAAAAGAAGCCTGACTTTATTATTTATTATTTTCATTAGTTCAGTCATTTGTATATATGCTTATGAATCCCCTGATACGAATAGAACTATAACCGTCCGCGCCGTACATACAAAAGAACCGATTATAATAGATGGAATATTGTCCGAAGAGGTTTGGCAAAATGCATTCGCAATAATCGGACTTACCCAGCTTGATCCGAATGAAGGCAAGCCGGAGACTGAACGTACTGAAGTTAGGATTGCGTACGACGATAATGCGCTCTATGTGGGCGCCAGAATGTATGACAGCAGTCCTGATTCAATTATTAAAAACTTAGCGCGGCGTGATGTATCAATTAATTCGGATTGGTTCGAAGTGTATCTGGATCCCTTTAATGATAAAAGGACCGGATATTATTTTGCTATGAATGCCGGCGGCACATTGTACGACGGCACGCTATATAATGATACCTGGAGCGATCAGTCGTGGGACGGTGTTTGGGAAGGGAAGGTGCATGTTGATGACAAAGGCTGGACTGTAGAAATGAGGATTCCGTTTTCTCAGCTTCGGTTTAACATGAAAGATGCGGATGTCTGGGGCATTGACATTCAAAGGCAAATAGCGCGTAAGCATGAAAATGATTACCTGATTTACGTACCAAAGAACAGTAATGGTTTTGTATCGCGGTTTGCGCAGCTTGTCGGAATAAAAAATATTAATCCGCCAAGCCATTTTGAATTTTTGCCTTACCTTACATCAAAAGCCGAATATTCTGATCCCGGATTAGGCAATCCGTATAACAAAGGATCGGTTTACACGCCAAATATCGGTGCTGATTTGAAAATGGGGATAGGTACAAATCTAACTTTGAACGCAACAATAAATCCTGATTTTGGGCAGGTGGAAATTGATCCCGCAGTAATAAACTTAACCGATGTTGAAACTTATTTTCAGGAAAAGCGCCCTTTCTTTGTGGAAGGTTCCTCAGTGTTTAATTTCGGAAGAGGGGGTGTAACAAATTATTGGAGCTTCAACTGGTGGACGCCAACTCTTTTTTACAGCAGGCGCATAGGGCGGGCGCCGCAGGTTTCAATACCATCTTATGACTTTATTGATGAGCCAAACGGCACGCATATACTTGGCGCTGCTAAAATTATAGGCAGGGTTGACGGCGACTGGAATATAGGGGCTATACAGGCTTTAACTAAAAGAGAATATGCCGACTACCAGACCGGGGGGCAGAAGTTTACAACAGAAGCTGAACCATTTACTTATTATGGAATTGTGAGAGCACAGAAAGAGTTTAATGAAGGGCATCAGGGCGTAGGATTTATTTCTACTTATACAGACAGATTTTTTCGGAATTCAACGTTGAAGGATCAGCTAAATGGAAGTGCCTTAGTTTCAGGTTTAGACGGATGGTCTTATCTTGATACTTCCGGTACATGGGTTATTAATGGCTGGTATAGCGAAAGTTATGTTAAGGGAAATAAAACCGATATGCTAAACTTGCAAACAAGTTCTCATCATTATTTCCAGCGGCCGGATTCAAAATATGTAAGCGTTGACAGCAATGCAACTTCATTAACGGGTTATTCGGGCAGGATTGTTCTGAGCAAACAGAAAGGCGACTGGGGCGTTAATTCAGCTTTCGGAGTCCTTAGCCCCGGTTACGAAATAAATGATCTTGGATATTTACCTGTTTCGGATGTGATAAATATGCATGTTGCATCATGGTATCAATGGACTAAGCCAAATAATTTCTTCCGCAATGCACAGCTTGGCGGAGCCTTATTCCGCACTTATGATTATGAAGGCGATATTACATGGGAAGGGCTTTTCCATAACGGCTCTTTGCAATTGTTAAATTTTTACTGGTTGAACTGGGATTACGCATATAATCCCAAGACTGTAAATATAAGGGCGACAAGAGGCGGCCCATCTATGATAAATCCTCCCGGCTGGCAGGTAGATTTTAACATTGGCACGGATTCACAGAAGGATTTAGTTTTTTCATTAGGAAGCGGAATATATAAAACCAGCTATTCGGAGCAATCATATATTTATGGGGAAATTGATTTTAACCCAATGCCAAATATATCTTTAAGCATTGCGCCAGAATTAGATAAAAATTATGATAATGCACAATGGGTTAATTCTTATTCCGATCCGTATGATTTATCAACCAACGGCAGCAGGTATGTCTTTGCACAATTTCACCAGACAACCTTTTCCGCAGGAATAAGATTGAACTGGACGTTTACTCCAAAACTTAGTTTGCAGCTTTATGTGCAGCCATTAATTTCATCGGGCGATTACCGTAACTTTAAGGAACTTGCAAAGCCGGGAACTTATTCATTTAATACTTATGGCCAGGGTTCTTCAACATTTGATAATGCTACTTATACGGTTGACCCGGATGGGGCAGGGCCGGCCCAGCCTTTTACTATTGATAATCCGGATTTTAATTTTGTCTCTTTGCGCGGCAATGCTGTTTTACGGTGGGAATATCTGCCCGGCTCAGTTGTTTATTTTGTATGGACACAAACAAGGTCTGATCAGGAATCAACGGGAGATTTTCAGTTCAGGAATTCGCTTAACAGGATGTGGACTTTACACCCGGATAATATTTTTATTGTAAAGTTTACTTATTGGATAAATATGTAATGTGAAAATTGAGCTTTAAAATTCAAAAGAGGAAATAATATAAATTCTTTTAACTATTTTGCCCTTTCAGAAAAGACCAAAATTAACTATTTTTACATGTATCGATAATAATTAAGATATTATCTTAAGCAGGATATTGATACATTATAATTTTGAATAAACACACTCTGCCTGCAGGCAGGTATTTTATTTCCCTCTTGAGAGGGGATTAAGGGGTGTGTAATTCTTTGAACAATTAGATTTTTTATTTGCCCCCGTAGTTTAGTATGGTCAGAGCATCCCGAAAGCTTTCGGGACTAAACTTTTGGTCGGAGGTAACTAAATAAAAAACTACGCCCCCGTAGCTCAGTATGGACAGAGCAGAAGTTTCCTAAACTTTTGGTCGGAGGTTCGAATCCTCTCGGGGGTACAACGTAAAACATAATTTAAATAATTGTACTTTCCTCTGCTAACAGCTTATGTTATAAGTATTTCGCCTTCATCCCACTATTTAAAAACATTGAATTTATTCAATTTATCTCCTAAAACACTTGCTTTTTTCTTAATTGATAATTATATATCGATAAATAATTATCAATTTGTTTTGGCAAAATATGGAAATAAACTGTGCTGAAGATCAAATAGTTGAGAAAATAGAACTTTTACCGGAAAATCAGTTAAAAGGGCTTCGGCTTCCTACTATAAGAAGATTTCCAAAATATTTACGGATTTTATGGGAATTATCTTCTATGGGACGCGATGTTGTATCATCAGAAAAGATTGCAAACGAATTAAATATTGACTCGATAACTGTAAGGAAAGACCTCGCTTTTACAGGAATCATTGGAAAACCTAAAATAGGTTATTCTATATCTCTTTTAATTAATGGAATTGAAAGACTTATCAAACCGAACAACCAGACAAATATATTCCTGATTGGTGCAGGGAATCTTGGTGCGGCGCTGCTTGGCTATAAAGGGTTTGAAAAACATGGATATAATATTATTGCTGCATTTGATTCTGATCCTTACAAAATAGGTACCACTATCCACAATAAGCCGGTTTTGAGCATTGACAAAATAACTGAGATAGTTGAAATACCCGGCGATAATATTGGAGTTCTTTGTGTACCGGGGAATGTAGCTCAGCAAACTGCTGAAATATTAGTAAAAAGCGGGATAAGGGCAATTTGGAACTTTACAAATGTTGAACTGAAAGTTCCCGGGCATGTTACTGTTTTGAGTGAAGATCTTTCCTCCAGTCTTGCTGTCCTTTCGGTAAATATGAAAAAAAATGCTTATAAATAGTAACTATGAAGCTGGATTTGGTAAGGAAAGTGTAAGATGATGGACCGTATAAAGATATGTATGGGAAGTTCCTGTTTTGCAAGGGGCAATCAAAAAAACTTAGTTGTGCTGGAATCTTTCATTTCTCAAAACTATCCGGATTGTAAAGTTGAGCTTATTGGCAGCCGGTGTGAAGACAAATGCAGCTGCGGGCCAAATATCGAAATTAACGGACGGTTATATAATCATATTGATGCCGGAAGTTTAATTGATTTGTTGAATGATGTTATTGTTACCAATGAAACAAGTAAAGGAAAGAAAGTTTAAAGAGTTTAGAATGGATCAAAATTACCCAATTTATACTGCACAGGTAGAGTGCCAGGATTGTTATAAATGTGTACGTGAATGCCCTGTTAAGGCTATAAAAGTTAATGACGGACATGCAAGCATTATTCCGGATTTATGCACTTCATGCGGGCACTGTGTAGTTGTATGTCCTGTTAAGGCCAAGAAAATCCGCGATGATTTTTCACGAGTGGAATTGCTGCTTAGTCAAAATACAAAAACTTATGTCTCTCTTGCGCCGTCTTGGGTTACGGAATTCAAAGGGATTGAAAAATCTCAAATGATTGCGGCAATAAAAAGATTAGGTTTTACGGATGTAAGTGAAACAGCTCTTGGCGCTCAGGAAGTAACCGCCGGATATTTAAAACTTCTGCATAATTCAGGGCCGGGGCTTTATATATCCTCTGCTTGCCCTTCTGTGGTAGAATTAATTTCTAAACATATGTCCACTCATAAAGAGAATATTTGTAATATCCTTTCCCCTTTGCTGGCACATACAAATTTATTAAGGAATAAATACGGTAACGATATTAATATTGTTTTCTTTGGCCCCTGCATAGCAAAAAAAATAGAGGCGGACCGGTACCCGGAAAAATTAAATCTTGCATTAACATTTCAGGATTTGAAACAATTATTTGAAGAACATGAAATTTATCCAGCAACTTTACCTTTATTGCAGGATAACTTTATTCCATATACTGCCGAAGAGGGCAGCCTTTACCCGATTGACGGAGGTATGTTACAGACTATGGGCCAGGATATTGAGGATATTGAAACTCTTACAATCAGCGGCCTGGAACATCTTCAGTATTACCTAAAAGGATTCAATGGCCGCGATACTGATAGAAAAATATTTATTGAAGCGCTTGCTTGCAGAGGCGGATGTATTAACGGGCCATGCCGTTCTGTAAAATCATCCGGTTTGAAAGACAGGTTTACAATAAAAGAAACATATCAGGAAAACCGGGATGCAATTTTGAGGCAGAATTCCGTACAGGTATTGGAAAAATTGCGTTTCCCTAAATTAAAGAGTTATGCAAAACAAACAGATGAAAAAATTAAAAAGGCGCTTGCGAAAGTAGGAAAAGTTAATCCGGATGATGAATTAAATTGCGGGGGATGCGGATATGATACATGCCGTTTGTTTGCAGAGGCTCTTCTGAAAGGGAATGCGGAGCCGGCAATGTGCGTTTCATTAATGCGGAAAAAAGCTCTGAACAAAGCTAATGCAATACTCCGCTGTATGCCTTCAGCTGCTGTTATTGTAGATTCATCCATGAAAATAATAGAATGTAATAAACACTTCGCCGAAATGTTCGGCGAAGATACACTTCAGCTTTATGAAATACTTCCTTCATTGAAGGGAGCATATCTTGAGAAGATAGTTCCTTTTACAAACCTGTTCAGAACTGCGATGAGAACCGGAGAGGACCTGTTCCGCGAAAATCTTAGAGCAAGCGATAAATTACTTCATCTTACGCTTTTTACAATTGAACCCGGACAGGTAATTGGTGGTATTATTCAGGATGCAAGCGAGATTGAAATGAAACGCGAAGAAATTGCAAGCAAGGCAAATGTTATTCTTAGGAAAAATCTTAATACTGTTCAGGGAGTTGCAAAATTGCTTGGTGAGCATATGGCTGACACTGAAATTCTTTTAAGATCCATTGCAAAAGGTTTTAACACACCTGAAAACGCTACACAGGTAGTTGCTGTTAAAAGGGAACATCAGGATGAATGAAGAACAACTGTTTGTAGAGGTGGATTATTCACAGGAAAAAAAATACGGTGAAGAAATTTGCGGAGATTCTTTTGCTTTCAAACAAATACAGGCTGAAGGAAGGCGCATTGTAGTACTTTCAGACGGACTTGGAAGCGGGATAAAGGCTAATATCCTTTCGTGCATGACTGCCGAAATGGCTGTGCGCTTTATTGCAAGCGAGATGGATTTGATTGAATCCGTAAAAGTTATTATGGATGTATTGCCTGTGTGCGAAGTAAGAAAAATAAGTTATTCAACTTTAACCATTGTTGATACACTTTTATCCGGCCAGACAAGAATAATTGAAATGGATAATCCTCCGCATATTCATCTAAGGGGGGACAAGATTGTAAACAATGAAGAGTGTAAAGAATTTACAGCTCCCGGATGGCAGGACAGAACAATCAGAGTATCTACAACAACTGTTGAGCCGGAGGACAGGATAATTATTTTCTCAGATGGAATTACACAAGCCGGCCTGGGCAGCCCTAAGTTTCATCTTGGCTGGCGCCTTAACGGTTGCCGTGAATATGCAATTTCAAAAATCAAAAAAGAGCCGCAAATTTCCGCACGTAAATTAGCTTCCGATATGGTTAATGAAGCCGTAATTCATGAAGAAGATTTTGTACCGCATGATGACATGACATGCGTAGTAATATATTTCCGCTCACCAAGGCGCACAATGGTTATTTCAGGCCCTCCGTTCCATCCGGAACAGGACCGTGAATATGCTAACCGGCTTGCAGAATTTAAAGGCAAAAAAATAATTTGCGGGGGAACAACAGCAAATATTATTGCAAGGGAATTAAGAAGGGAAATTCATACTTCGTTAAAACGATACGGAGATATCCCGCCCGCTTCAACGATGAATGGGATTGATCTTGTAACAGAAGGAATTTTAACTTTAAGCAAAACGTATCAGATTCTTAAAGACCGTGATTCGGTACGCGATCCGTCGGCAGCATCAGCTCTGGCAGAGTACTTACGTGAAAGCGATATTATAGAATTTTTTGTGGGGACAAGAATTAATGAAGCTCACCAGGACCCGACCTTGCCGCGTGAACTTGAAATACGCCGTAATATTGTAAAAAAAATCAAAAGAATTCTGGAAGAGGAGTATTTGAAGGAAATTCATTTGAACTATATTTAGTAATATGAAGAAAGTACCAGTAAATATTTGTATGAGGACAGCATATTTTACTATATACTTTATGCGTCGATTTATGGGGAAATAATTGTGAATGTTAATACGAACGAAATATTAAACAGGATTGAAGTAGCGTTAGTGAAAAATTCCGGAGGAAAGTAAATAGTAATGATGAGCAATTTAGCCAGGATATGGAGAGAAATTTATGCCAGGATTGCCAGGTTATATTTTGAAAACAAACTGATTGAAAACATAGACCGGATTCCGCTGGAAATGCGTCCGAAAAATGGGGATGAATTATCCCGCTGCTGTGTATATAAAGACAGGGCGATGATAAAGTACAGAATAATGGCTGCTCTTGGCTTTGGTACTGAAGATGAGAAGGACGAGCTTACTCCTTTATCGGAATATGCGCTTGCAGCTTTCAACAATAGTTTACCGGATTCTCATTTAACCATACTTACGGATTTGTGCAGTGCATGTATAAAAACGCATTATCATATAACGGATGCCTGCCGTGGATGCGTGGCCCGT